>NZ_JAQOSO010000055.1:0-109811 GCF_030068505.1 Roseofilum capinflatum BLCC-M114 | reverse complement strand
CCCTTCGACTTCGCTCAGGGCAGCGCCCGTGGGAGAAGGGGTTGGGGGATGAGGGTTGCCCTCTCCCTAAATCCCTCTCCCAGGGGAGAGGGACTTCTGCTCCCCTTCTCCCTTCGACTTCGCTCAGGGCAGCGCCCGTGGGAGAAGGGGTTGGGGGATGAGGGCTTCAGATCTCGGTGGTCATCACCTTTTTCAACCGTTCCAGACCTTTTTTCACCTGGCGAGAGACTGTCACGGCGCTGATTCCCATGCGCTCGGCGGTTTCTTTCTGGGTGAGGTCGTGGAGAAAAACAAATTCTAAGACTTGGCGGGTGCGCTCTTCCAGTTTCACCAAGCCTTGTTGCAGGCGAATTTGGTCTTCCATGGCTAACTGGAAACTGCGATAGTGATGGTCGGGAACCAGTTCCCCTAGACTGGTTGCTTGTTCTCCTTCCTCGGTAACGGGAGCATCTAGACTGAGGAGCGATCGGTTTTTTGAAGCGAGTTTCACTTCGTGCCACTCTTCTACAGACACACCCATAGCTTGGGCAATTTCGATATCTTTGGGATAGCGGTTGAGTTCCACTTGTAAATCGCGAATGGTGCTTTCTGCCTTGCGTTGCATCATCAACCACCGTCGAGGGATGCGGACGGTATTGCTGCGATCGCGTAAATAATGTTGAATTTCGCCCCGAATGTAGGGAATGGCAAAGGAGCTAAAGGCATGACCTTTGGAGGGTTCAAACCGTTCAATGGCTCGAATCAGACCAATACACCCAACCTGGAGTAAGTCATCGTATCCTTCACTGCATTGGTGCATCCAGTGATGGGCTTCTTTCCGGACTAAACCAATATTCGATTTGACAATTTGGTTCCGCAATTCCAGAGAAGAATTTTGTTGATAAGCCGAGAGCAAATCAATATTTTCGTTTTTGATATCTTGGGAAGCTGAAGTTGTCATAATCTCAGTTGGGGTTGGGTAGATTGTTTGAAGGTTAGAGAATCAAGTCCAGGTCATCCTAAAACACGATTAATATAGCACTCACTTTTAATTGTAAATCTTTTTATCATTTAGGCTATGATTTCACCAGCAGCCTAACTGTGTTCTTCATCACAGTTGCGACGTTAAGGATAACTTGCGATTGTTTGCACCCTGCTTCTGATATGGGAATTGAGGGGAAGAAGCTTAGTCCCTGAGTTTAGTTTCCCACTCCTAGCCTATCAAGAATCTTCACTTGGGCGCAAGAAAATGATGCTCAACAGCAACATAAAGCAACATATTGTATACTTTGTGAAAGTTCTTACTCCTATCCTATGACGGCTTCTGCGGTCGATCGCCCCCATATTACCGTTATCCTCGCCATGAGCGCCGATGGCAAAATCTCTGACGCAAGCCGCTCACCGGCTCGGTTTGGCTCGGCTGCCGATAAAGCCCACCTTGAGCAACAAATTGCCAAAGTCGATGCGGTTCTCTTCGGTGCGGCTACCCTACGGGCCTATGGTACAACCTTAAGCATTAGCGATCGCCAACTCCTACAACAACGCCAGCAGCAGCAATATCCGCCCCAACCCGTACAAATTGTCGTCTCCCAAACCGGCGCTCTTGATGCCTCCTGTCGCTTTTTTCAACAACCCATTCCCCGATGGCTACTCACCACCCCAGAGGGAGCCATTCCCTGGGAAAATCAACCAGAATTAACCCCCAAATTTGACCGAATTCTGACCGCCTCCACCCATGAAGGGGGCTTCTATTGGAATCAGATCTTTGTCCAGTTTGCCCAACTGAATATTAAGCGCTTGGCCATCCTCGGAGGAGGGAACTTAGTAGCGAGTTTACTGGCTGGAGATTGGATTGATGAATTATGGTTAACCCTATGTCCAGTCCTTTTAGGCGGCGCAACTGCCCCCACACCGGTAGATGGGTTAGGCTTAAGTATCCCCAAATCTTTAACCCTGCTCTCCGCTCATCCCGTAGGGCAAGAGGTGTTTTTACACTATCGGTTAGGTTAGGTGGGATGGGGGAGATGGGGAAGATGGGGAGGATAGCCTATTGCCTATTGCCTATTGCCTATTGCCTATTGCCTATTGCCTATTCCCCATTCCCCAAATTGTTAATTGTTAATTATTAATTGTTAATTCTCTCATGGGTCAATATTCAGCTCGTTGGATTTCACAAATTTCTGAAGTGCCTCAGCCAGAATGGGATGCTCTGGCGCAACCGTTGAAAACACCGTTTTTAGAGTGGGAATGGTTGCACAACATGGAAGCCTCCCGTAGTGCTACAGCACAAGCGGGTTGGCAACCTTGTCATTTAACGGTGTGGAGAGAGAACACCTTAGTGGCGGCGGCTCCCTTATATCTTAAAGGTCATAGTTATGGTGAGTTTGTTTTCGATCACCAATGGGCAGATCTAGCTTATCGTCTGGGCATTGACTATTATCCGAAACTGTTGGGGATGAGTCCGTTTACGCCAGCCTTGGGCTATCGGTTTTTAGTCGATCTGACTGAAGATGAGGAGAGTTTAACGGAAATGATGGTAGCAGCAATTGACCAATTTTGCGATCGCCATAATATTTCCGGCTGCAATTTCCTCTATGTTGACCCCAAATGGCGGCCAATGATTCAAAAATACGGTTTTTCGGCTTGGTTACACCACAGCAGCATCTGGCATAATCAGGGCTTCCAGACGTTTGATGATTATTTGAAGATGTTTAATGCCAATCAACGGCGCAATATTAAGCGGGAGCGCAAAGCGGTTGAAAAAGCCCAATTAACCATGAAAGTCCACAATGGAGAAGACATTACCCATCATCTGCTCTCGGATATGTACCAGTTTTATAGCCATCACTGCGATCAATTTGGCTGGTGGGGAAGTAAGTATTTAACCAAGACCTTTTTTGAGCGCCTCTATGATAACTATCGCCATCGCTTGGTACTCAGCGCCGCCTATCGGGAAGGAGATGAGCGCAAACCGGTGGGAATGTCCTTTTGTGTGACTAAAGGGGATCAACTGTATGGACGCTATTGGGGCAGTTTTGAAGAATTCGATTGCCTGCACTTTAACGCTTGTTACTATACGCCCATTGAGTGGGCGATCGCCAACGGTATTCAACGCTTCGATCCCGGTGCGGGAGGCAGACACAAGAAGCGGCGAGGCTTTCCGGCAACTCCCCACCATAGCCTACACCGATTTTACAATCAACGACTGATGCAGATCATGAAAACCCACATCGATCAAATCAATGAGGCTGAACAATTCCAAATTAATTCTATTAATCAAGAGTTACCCTTTAATCAGACTCAAGACTGGGTTCAGAATCCCTATTAATGGGGCGGTAGGTAATCGGTAAAATCATGCAATATTTCAAATTACTTCAGTTATTTTGGTCTACCTCGATCGCGGCAGAACTGGAATATCGACTGAATTTCGCGATCGCTACCCTAACCAGTTTTGGCAATCTCGTGGGGGGGATTTTGGGGCTATTCCTATTTTATCGAACCGGCTACACTTTTGACGGTTGGTCATGGGAGAGAGCCTTATTAGTCATGGGCTTTTTTACCCTGTTGCAAGGCATCTCTAACGCCTTTCTTGCACCGAATCTCAATCGCATTGTAGACCAAGTGGAGCAAGGAACCCTAGACTTTGTACTCCTCAAACCCATTAGCACCCAATTTTGGCTCTCTACACGCATGATTTCCCCTTGGGGGTTACCGGATGTGGTGTTAGGATTGGGGGTGATTCTCTATGCAGGTAACCGCCTCAATTTAGGGATAACTGACTTTATTTTGGCGCTCTTTCCCCTATTTTTCGGTATTTTGATTCTCTATAGTCTGTGGTTTCTCCTCGGCACAACTAGCGTCTGGTTTGTCAAAATTTATAATATTACTGAAGTTTTGAGATCGCTTTTAGATGCTGGCCGTTATCCGGTGGTTGCCTATCCCGTGGCTTACCGAGTTTTCTTTACGTTTGTAGTCCCCGTAACTTTTTTAACTACGGTTCCCGCCCAAGCCCTGTTAGGAGAGAGCAATACTTCTTGGTTAATGGGTTCCTTGTTGCTGGCGATCGCCTTATTAATCCTCTCCAATGCCTTCTGGAAATTTGCCCTACGCTACTATACCAGTGCCTCTAGTTAATCCATTAAAAATTATTCCAGGAATGATAGCATAACTAAGTTGTCTGTTTAGAAGCATCTCCTTAATTTATGTTGTCATTTTCTGGAAAACGTCCGACGAATCTAGGGGTTAAAGAGGGAAAACTCGCCCCTTGTCCCTCTTCTCCCAATTGTGTTTGTAGTCAAGGTTCAACAACCGATACTGAACATTATATTCAGCCATTTTCTTATAGCGGCACTCCCTCAGAAGCGATCGAGAAATTGAAATCTATTATCCAGGGAATGCCTCGAACCGCCATTGTTACCGAGTCAGAGAATTATCTCTATGCTGAGTTTACCAGCAAGCTCATGGGGTATGTGGATGATGTGGAATTTTATGTGGATCAAAACGCCCAAACGATCCACGTGCGCTCTGCTTCCCGGTTAGGACAATCGGATTTAGGAGTCAACCGCAAACGCATCGAAGAAATTCGCCGCTTATTTGCTTAACCCACAAAGGGTAACCGTCATTGAAAACCTAGGGAGCAAGATGCTCCCACTCCATGAAAACCTAGGGAGCAAGATGCTCCCACTCCATGAATATCAAGCAATTGAGGGAGTGCGGGCAAGATGCCCGCAAGTTTAACCCATGAACCGAATTTGAGATAAGAAGCAAAGATTTTGGGGGAATTTCCCGGAAATTGACTCAGAGGAGCTGACGATCTGTTAAGGTCTATTAAGATTTTCCATAACGTATACATTCACTAAACGACTCCCACTAAGGATTGATTTTCTATGGCTTCTGTGTTCAGTATTTTCTACATTCCCGTCAAAGCGCTATTGAAACCCATCAAACCCCATTGGTGGTTGACCACTCTGCTGTGGATGGTCATGGCTTCCTTAGCAAGTGCAGCCGAAGTTGAGTTACGGGTAGCGATTCAGGAAGATACCGATCGAGTAAAAATTGGTAGTTCTACCGCCGCCATTGTCAAGGACTCCAATGGTCAGGTGATTGGAGAGTTAAACCCGATGGATGGGTTTACGGCTCAGTCAGATTACTATGGAGTGTCTCTAGCTCAGTGGCGAGCTGGCCAGTTGTGGATTGAACCCCAAAATGATGGATTGGTGTGGATTGGCGATCGCTGGTATCGAGGTAGACTCTTAATTATGCCCACCGATGAAGGCATTACCGCCATTAATTATGTCGATATTGAGCATTATCTCTACAGTGTGGTCGGCGGCGAAATGATTCCGTCTTGGCCCTTGGAAGCTCTGAAAGCTCAAGCCGTATCTGCCCGCAGTTATGCCCTCTATCACCGGGAAAGAACCGCCGATAAAATTTATGATGTGGGCAATGACACCTTCTGGCAAGTCTATGGTGGTGTAGAAGATGAATACGTCAGCACTCAGCAAGCGGTAGATGCCACTCAAGGACAAATCTTGGCCTATGACGGTTCGATTATTGAAGCGGTGTTTCATTCCTCTTCTGGGGGTCACACCGAGAATGTAGAAGATATTTGGTCAGAACCCCGTCCCTATCTGCGAGCTGTACCCGATTACGATCAGCAAGCTCCGGTTTATCAATGGACAGAGGTCTTTAGCTTGGCTGATATCAGCGAGTTAATTGAAGGGGTAGGTAATGTCTTGTCCATTGCCCCTCAAGAAAAAACCCCCCAGGGCCGAGTCCGCACCCTGAAAGTTACCGGAGATCAGGGAGAAAAGATGATTACGGGGGCACAGTTGAGAAAGGCCCTAAGTTTGAGAAGTACCCTGTTTACGATTCAACCCCTGACCACAGGGGATAAGGCAACCGGAGGGGCAAGTTTCCAAGTGCAAGGCCGGGGATTTGGCCATGGTTTGGGGATGAGCCAGTATGGAGCCTATGCGATGGCTTCTCAAGGGTCAACTTATCAGGATATTCTCCGCCATTATTATACGGATGCTTATTTGGCTAGGGTGCGGGTGGCTGAATAGGGATGGGATATGAGGTATGGCATTCAACTATGGGTTAGAGGTTTAACCGGACATCATCTGTAGGGGCGAGCGGCCGTTTCGCTATGCGCTCCGCGCAGGCTACGCCAACGCGACATGAAACGCCCCTACAAAAATGTCTCACTGTTATTTGAATTGACTATACCTATTACCGCGCGAAGCGCTGTATTAGTTATTTTCTGGATAAACAATCTCGCCCTGACTATCCGTGCGATAGACCCAACGGCGGCGGGAATTTCTCACCACGACTCGCCATCCCTCTAGCTCTTCTTCTTGGCATTCACTATTCCAAAATTGCAATCCTAAACAGTTGCTTGACCAAATCTGCGGGGTGGCTTCTACGATTTCTAGGGCACGCATCGGTAACCTGCGGCGACGGGCCAAATCTTTGAAGACGGCTTGTCTGACTGATTCTGGTAATCCTTGAATTCCGGAGGTTTCAGTGGAGGATGAGGCGATCGCCTGCCGGACAATGGAGCCATCCCGGTTGGTACGATAGTTCCATGTTTGACCGAGAGTGTCGCTAATCACTGTAATTTCCCAACCGGGAATGGCGATCGCCGCGCAATTATTGCCTCCTAACCCTAAACAAGTATCGGGCCAAGTTTGGGGAATGGCTTGTTGAAAGGCTAAAGAATCGATGGGTTGTTGGGAGTCTCTGGCTGCTGCTTCTAACACAATGTCCTGTAAAAATAGGGGAAAAGCTGTTTCTTGAGGCGTGGTTTCCAGTCGCCTCAGTTGTCCCTGAACATCCGTGCGATAGGCCCAACGGCGAGAGCCATTAGATAAGACAATTCGCCATCCGGGAAGAATTTGCTGACCACAGAATTCCCCAGGATAAGCCAATCCTAGGCAGGTATCGGGCCATTGTTGGCGACTGGCTTCAACAAAGGACAGGCGATCGGGATGTACGCCTAATTCAATACTCAGATCCCAACGAACGGCATCGACTAAAAATTGCGGAACCCTTTGAACTTCACTCGAATTAATGGGGATATCCTGAGCCAGTACAGGAAAAGAAAATGCTGGGGGAGTTAATGGGGGATTAACCCCTATTAAACTCGCAAATACTATCCCCCATACATCAATTTTGAATCGAGACATAGATCTTTATGGGTAATGGGTAAATAGGGAATGGGTAATGGGGAATGGGGAATAGGGTGATTTCTCCATCCTAGATTAATTGTTAATTGAACTCACCACTCTTAAGCGTTGGGTAATCATGGTGATGCCATCCCCGCGAATGAGTACGGCTGAAATCCATCTGGGTTCGGGAATAACGGGAGCTGTGCCCAATTTGAATAATCCACCAGCCGAGAGTAACTCCAAGTCGATGGATTCCGATTCCAGATAATGGTTGACATGCACGGGTTCTTCTAGGACAGCGCCTAAAAGAACATCATTTCCTAACGGTTCTTGGACGATCGCATCTAAAGTAAAGCGTTGACCGATTAAAACCTGTTCGGGCAGTTGAAAATCAACTGTAGGCGGATTGTCTCCAGCCGTTAAAATGGTGCGCTCGGAGAGGATTTCCTGGGAGACTAGCTTTTGATTTTCTAGCCGTTGGCGCGATCGAATCTGCGATCGCATCTGCATCGATCGCCCCATCATCATTTTTTGACCTTGTATGGTGGTTACGGTTTCTGCGATCCAAGCATTGCCTTCCTGTTGCCAAGATTCGACTTCTGTGCTATAGCGAATCTGACTATACTCTTGCCAAAATCCCGCTAACACCTCTGCCAGACTAGAGCGGGTTAAGCCATCCTCACTCTTGAACTGGCGATCGTAAAAAGATAAAACCCCTTCTAAGTTCTGTTGACTAGCATTCGTGTCGATTTGCTCAATCACTTGTTTTAATTCATTGGGTACGGTTTCGGCAGCTTGTACCCCTACCCCAGTCCAGGCGATGGATACACTCAACAATAGGGTAGCCCACAGGCGACTGCCGGGTAATCTTGTCCCTTGTCTCTGGTGGCTGGAAATAGCATTTATCATATTGTCGCTCATGGATTGACCTATCTAAAATAATGTCTCAACCGTTGCCCTCATCCCCCTACCCCTTCTCCTGTAGGAGAAGGGGCGAGGCATAATAGCCTCCCTCGACTCAACCTAGGGAGAGGGCAAAACGGTTTATGGGAAAATAACGGATTAGCAGAAACTGCCCGCAAAACCCTATTACTATAACTCTAGAGTACCTGATTCATATCCTATAGCTCTCCCATGTCTGATTCACCCTTGAAACTCCTAATTGCCGCTAGTGGAACTGGTGGACATTTATTTCCTGCGCTGGCGGTTGCTGGACAACTTGAGAACTGCCATATTGAATGGTTGGGGGTTCCCAACCGCTTGGAAACCCAGTTAGTTCCGAGTCAATATCCCCTACATACGATCGCCGTTGAAGGCTTTCAGGGTGGCTTGAGTCTCAAGAGTCTTAGAGTGTTGCAAGGGCTGGTGAGTTCCATTGGAGTCTGTCGTCGGTTGCTGAAAACTGGTGGATTTCAAGGGGTGTTTACCACGGGAGGGTATATTGCTGCTCCCGTTATTCTAGCGGCGCGATCGCTCGGTTTACCGGTTTTGCTCCATGAGTCGAACGCCTTACCCGGTAAAGTGACGCGCCTGTTGGCTCCCTGGTGTACTACGGTAGCTGTCGGGTTTGAAGCTGCCCAAAGTTATCTCAAGGGAACGGATGTGATCGCGATGGGGACTCCTGTGCGTGCTGATTTTTTCGATCCCCAACCCCTCACCCTAGATATTCCTGAAGATGCCCCTTTAATTGTGGTAGTTGGGGGATCTCAAGGCGCTGTTGCCGTGAATCAACTGATCCGCGAAGCGGTGCAAGATTGGCTAGATCGGGGTGTTGTGGTGGTTCATTTAACGGGGAATAACGATCCCGAAGCTAACGATGTTCAGCATCCGCGCTATTTAACTCTACCGTTTTACGATAATATGGGCGCTTTGCTCCATCGAGCGAGTTTAGTGATTAGTCGTGCTGGTGCTGGAACATTGACGGAATTGGCGATCGCCAAAACACCCGCACTACTCATTCCCTATCCCTACGCTGCCGACGATCATCAAACCTATAACGCCCGGATTTTCGTCCAAGCCGGTGCAGCTCAACTCTTTGAGCAAAACCAACTTACGGCTGAAACCTTAAAGCAAACCGTCTCTGAATTACTCCAATCTCCAGACACCCTAGAGACAATGGCAGAAGCCATGGGTTCACTCGCTGTACCCGACAGTGCCCAGCAGTTAGCTCAATTAATTGTAAAAATGAGCGATCGCCCCGTTTAGGAGACTATCCCGCAACCAACAACCGTTCGCGAGCTTCCTGCCTCACCTGTCCATTCATAATCGCAAATTGTAGTTGCATGAATGCTCGGAAATCTTCCACATCATACTTGTGGCTGAGGTTGTTTCGCAGTTGCTCTTCAGCTTCCACACTCAGATAACCAACCGTTAGACTTTGCTCAACAATATCTCGAATTAACATAAGACACTTAACTCCTTTGATAGTAGATGACCTGATGGCTAGGGGTTCCCTTGGCAAATGTTCCATCAGCTCCTGGGCTGATCTGCCATCAATGTATTGACTTTAGATTGTATTAAGATTTGAACATCATAACCGCAAATTGAAAAAAAGTGCTAGTTTTCCGAACTTTTTTTTGACCGTTTGGACGAGCAACTTACATAAGTATACTTACTCCCTAATAACCAACTACAGATTTAGAGGTCTAGATTCCGCAAACCTACGGAAACTTTAACAAAACTTCATGAAGATAGTTTAAAGTTTCCGACTTCTACCGAGCTAATACGACCCATGACCCGCCCGTAGCCCTATCAGTAAAATTCCAGAGAACCGGCCGACCCATCCCAGATTGTGTCAAAATAGTTAAGTAGAATGAATGACCCCGCAGGAGTTTAACTCGTGGAATCTCGCTATAATCCAGTTAATCTTCGTAGTGCCGTGACATAGCTAAAATAGTGCATTAGTGTAGGGTGGGTTAGGCGGCTAAAACCTAGACTCTGACAGCAATCTATCAATCCGCCGTAACCCACCATTTTAGGGTTGTCACGGCAGGGGAATGGGGAATAGGGAATAGGGAATAGGGAATAGGGAATAGATTTTAGAGAATTAACCAACTTAAAATTTCGGATGTTGTTAACTGGCGATCGATTCCTTCTAAAATCGGCAGTGGTGCGTCAGTTGTAAACACATCAATACGTTGGTTTTCTCGAATCACCCAAATACTTTCTTCTGCGGGATTAATTAACCATCCCAAACTTGTACCCGCTTGGGAACAGTGCAATAATTTATCTAATGCCTGAGAGCTACTTTGGTTAGGGGATAAAATTTCAATGACCCAATCGGGGTGAAGTTCAAAGCGATTGGCAATTTTTCCGCTATCTGTTCGGGGGATTCTTTCCCAGCGAAACACGGCAATGTCGGGAACAAGAGAACGTCCCCCAAAGGTACAGCGCAGTTCGGGGAAAGCTCTAGCAATTTTAGAAGATCTCGCAACTCGGTTAATGACTTCGCACAATTCACCTTGGATTAGGCTATGTTCACCTTGGAGCATGGTTTTTTCTACAAGTGTTCCATTGATGTATTCTAGAGCGGGTTTGGTTTCTGGATGGGCTAGAAATTCTTCTAAGGTTAGGGATGGAGTGAGCGTTTGAGTCATCTGGGGTTAGGGTATAGATATTTTTTTATTGTAGTTTTTTATTGTAGCAAGTTAGAGCAATTTCTGAATTGGTTTTTCCCAGGTGAGGGTTGGCATTATTTTGGCAAAGCGATCGCCCTATTTTTTGGCTGGCTTGTGGTTTTGATAAATCCATTTTAGAGTTTCTAAAATTGCTGCAATGTCAGAATTTCCCCAGCCTTCTGTGCCTCGGAAATGGAGATACCAGCGCTGGTGAGGATTTCAGGGTTCCAACTCGAACCGGCAATTAGGCGATCGCCTGTTCCTCCAGATGGTATCTTCAAAAAACACGATGTATAGCCAGAAAAATCCCAGAGAACGCGCCGACACATTCCAGATTATGTCAAAATAGTCAAGTAGAATGAATGACCCCGCAGGAGTTTAACTCGTGGAATCTCGCTATAATCCAGTCGAAATTGAGGAAAAATGGCAACAAACTTGGGCTGAACAAGGAGTAGACACCACACTAACCGACCCAGAGAAACCCAAGTTCTACGCCCTTTCCATGTTTCCCTACCCTTCAGGAAACCTGCACATGGGTCACGTCAGAAATTACACAATCACAGATGTCATTGCCAGGGTCTATCGGATGCGCGGCTATCGGGTGCTGCACCCCATGGGATGGGATGCCTTTGGTTTACCGGCAGAAAATGCGGCGATCGCACGAGGCATTCATCCGGCAAAATGGACGTATGAGAACATTGGCCAGATGAAGGCCGAACTCCGGCGCTTAGGACTCTCCTACGACTGGAATCGGGAAGTCGCTACCTGTTCCCCCGACTATTATCGGTGGACGCAATGGATTTTCTTGCAATTCTTCCAAGCCGGTTTAGCCTACCAGAAAGAAGCCGCCGTCAATTGGGACCCCGTAGACCAAACCGTACTCGCCAATGAACAGGTGGACAGTGAGGGCTATTCCTGGCGCTCTGGAGCCAAAGTGGAGCGCAAACTGTTAAAACAATGGTTCTTGAAGATTACCGACTACGCCGAAGAACTCTTGCAAGACTTGGATAAGCTCACCGGATGGCCGGAGCGCGTGAAACTCATGCAAGCCAACTGGATTGGCAAATCGGTGGGAGCGTATCTCGAATTTCCCATTGTGGGACTCGATGAGAAAATTGCCGTCTTTACCACCCGTCCCGATACGGTGTATGGAGTCACCTATGTGGTGTTAGCTCCCGAACATCCCTTAACCCCCCAAGTGACCACCCCAGACCGACAGCAAGCGGTGAGTGAGTTTATCCAATCCCTTGAGGGAGAAAGCGATATTGACCGCACGGCTGAAGATAAACCAAAACGGGGCATACCCACCGGAGGACGGGCGATTAATCCGTTTACCGGGGAAGAGATTCCCATCTGGATTGCCGATTATGTGTTGTATGAGTATGGAACGGGTGCAGTGATGGGGGTTCCCGCCCATGATGTGCGCGATTTCCAGTTTGCGACACAACAACAGTTACCGATCAAGGTGGTAATTTCCCCGACTCAAGGGGAAGCACCGGAAAGCTTGAGCGAAGCCTATACCGAACCCGGTTATATGGTCAATTCCGGGATGTTTAACGGCGCTCCCTCCACGGAAGGCAAACAAGCCATCATTGACTATGCCCAAAGTCAGGGATACGGAAAAGCACGGGTGCAGTATCGCTTGCGGGATTGGTTGATTTCTCGGCAACGGTATTGGGGGGTTCCCATTCCTGTTGTTCATTGTCCCAATTGTGGGGCGGTTCCGGTTCCCGACGAGCAACTCCCGGTACGGTTGCCGGAGGATGTGGCGTTTTCCGGTAAGGGGGCGTCTCCCTTGGCGCAATTAGAAGATTGGGTGAATGTAGATTGTCCCACCTGCGGCACTCCGGCGAAACGGGAAACGGATACGATGGATACGTTTATTGATTCGTCTTGGTATTTCCTGCGCTATCCCGATGCGAAGAATGATAAGGCGGTGTTTGATTCAGCCAAAACCAATGATTGGATGCCGGTAGATCAATATGTGGGGGGGATTGAACATGCGATTCTCCACTTATTGTATTCTCGGTTCTTTACTAAGGTTTTGCGCGATCGCGGTTTAATCAATTTTGACGAACCCTTCCAACGGTTGCTCACTCAAGGTATGGTACAGGCTCTAACCTATAAAAATCCCAATACCGGTAAATATATTCGCACCGATGAAATAGCCGACATTAGCCAACCCACAGATCCTGATACTGGCGATGCTCTCATCACCTGCTATGAGAAAATGTCCAAATCCAAATACAACGGTATCGCCCCCTTAACCGTCTTAGGCAAATACGGAGCCGATACCGCACGGATGTTTATCCTCTTCAAAGCGCCCCCCGAAAAAGACCTGGAATGGGATGATGCCGATGTAGAAGGGCAATTTCGTTTCCTCAACCGGGTTTGGCGCTTAGTCATGGAGTTCTCAGAAGCTTCTTCTGACAAGGAAGCCACTAATTCCAAAGCCGAAAAAGACCTCCGTCGCGCCATCCATACTGCGATTAAAGAAATCACCGATGATTTAGAAGGAGATTATCAGTTTAATACCGCCGTTTCTGAGATGATGAAACTCAGTAACGCCCTCAATGATGCCCCCTGTAAATCCTCTCCCGTTTACACAGAAGGCATTCAAACCTTATTGCTTCTGCTTGCGCCTTTTGCTCCCCACTTAGCAGAAGAATTATGGCAAAGTTTGGGTCATCAGGACTCCATTCACCGTCAATCTTGGCCCGTTGTCGATGAGAGCGCCCTAGTCGTCGATGAGATTACCCTCGTGATTCAAATTATGGGTAAAACACGGGGCACAATCGAAGTCCCCGCCACCGAAGATCAAGCGCTTTTAGAACAATATGCCCGCGATTCAGAAGTCGCTCAACGCTATATTGAGGGTAAGGAAGTGAAGAAGGTGATTGTGGTTCCTAAGCGCAAATTAGTTAACTTTGTGGTTGCTGGTTAGGGAAGTAGCGATCGGGCAAGGGGCTTAAGCCCCTTGTCTGATTGTAGTGTTATCATTCTACGCACTAGAGTTTCGGAACGTCTTTTCCATGAATCCTAAAACTCCCAAACCCAGTCTATTCGGTCTTCAATATTCCAATCGGGATTTTACCCGAAAAGAAGCTTGGGGTAAAAATTGCTTTAATTCTTCTTTTCCAGCTTCCCTTTGTGCCTATTTGCATAGTCATAATTTAGAGAATATTTACCTAAAACTCAATTCCAGTTTAGCCGTGGAACATTCCACGATTAATACAGATCAACTTTATGCTCTAGATCCCCTCTCAGACAATATTTTTTATGCCTTTGAAACACAGTTTACTCCCTATCAGCAGTATGTTTTGGGCACACTTCCAGGAGTAGATTTAGTAACCCAAGCACGAGATACCGGTAATTGTTTACAAGCACTAGAAATTAAATTAACTGCGTTACCTGATAATTCCACTTGTGATTTAAACGAAGATGAGTATGGTTGTGAACTGGTGATTAGACCAGATACGATTGTTTATTTAGCCTGTAGTTTTGCTCAAATACTCAAAAATAAACATTGGTTAGCATCCGAATTAGTTAACGATCGCTTTTCTGCCATTTCTGACTGGTCAGAACCTGAAACTATTATCCCCTATCTTCCCGATATAATTAATTCTATAGATCAGATAGTCAGTTTAATTATAGAAGATCAAACTCCTTTCTTAATGCAACCCATATGGAAAACTCAAGGAAAATCACCACAACTGTCAGAACACTGTATGGATATTTTTATTTGGAGTAATCTGGCATTTAGTCGATTATTTATAGATGCGGTTAAAACAGAAATTAAGAATTTTGATCGAGTCCGATCGATTACCCGGCAAGCTCGAACTGTGATTTGGTTATTCAAAATGATTGATGAATTTGCAAACAAGGGGATTTTTGATTATAGGAAAATCATAGATTTTTTATCCTATAATACTAAAAATGATAAAACTTTTGCTGTTAGTGGAAGATTTACCCATGTTTATATGAAGTCAGAGGCTTTAACCAAACCTAGAATTCAAAAGCAGGAAATATCAAACATTATTTTAGGTGGAGGTCAAAACTTATTAAGCCCAGAGAGAAGACTAGATGCTATAATCTATAACTCGCCTGACTTGTTTATTGAATTGTAGAGTATCAATGGGCCGATGAAAACAGTAGACTTATTTGCTGGATGTGGAGGAATGTCATTAGGATTTCAAAATGCTGGATTTAATCTAGTAGCTGCTTTTGATATTTGGGACAAAGCTATACAAACGTATCAAGAAAATTTTGATCATCCCATTTTCAAAAAAGATCTAGCCGATCCAGATGCTTACAAGATGGTGAGCTATTTTCAGCCAGAAATGATTATTGGGGGGCCTCCTTGCCAAGATTTCTCTAGTGCAGGGAAACGGGATGAAAGTCTAGGCCGTGCTAACTTGACACTTAGTTTTGCTAACATTATTGTGCAGCTTAAACCTCAATGGTTTGTCATGGAAAATGTAGCGAGAATTTCTAAAAGCAATACTCTCAAAATAGCATATAACCATTTTAAGGAAGTGGGATATGGACTCACTTCTTGTATTCTAGATGCCAGTTATTGCAGAGTGCCACAAACGAGAAAACGCTATATTCTTATTGGTCATTTGCAGGGTAAAGATGATGCACTACAGCCGATCTTGGAAAAAAATAAATCTGAGAAACCTATGACAGTATTTGACTATTTAGGAGACAGCTTAGGACTTCAATATTTTTATCGTCATCCCAGAAGTTATCAGAGAAGAGGTGTTTTTAGTATCTATGAACCGAGTCCTACCATTCGAGGGGTGAATCGTCCTGTTCCTAAAACTTATCAAAAACATCCAGGAGATGCAGGAGAGATCGATCAAAATTTGAGAGCTTTAACTACCTTAGAGCGAAGCTATTTACAAACCTTTCCTACAACTTTTAAGTTTCAAGGGAATAAGTCTGAATTAGAGCAAATGATTGGGAATGCAGTACCCGTAAAATTAGCTGAGTATGTGGCGTTATGTATAGCTAGTCTAAATGAGTTGTGCAACGGGAAATGCCCTCTCCCTAAATCCCTCTCCCACGGGAGAGGGACTTTCCCCCTTCTCCTGCGGGAGAAGGGGGCAGGGGGATGAGGGGCAGCCATTACATAACTCATTTAGGTTTGCTATATTTGGGAATCTGTGGTTACTGACGATAGTGAGAGACAGTTGCAAAATGCTGTACTATAAGGAGGATGAGATGACCATTATAGCTCCAGAAATTGCCCATTTCAGTGTTGAAGAATACCATCACATGATCGAGAGTGGCCTATTCAAGGAACGCAGAGTAGAATTGATTAATGGACTGATTATAGAAATGTCTCCTCAAGGCACGGAACATGCTTATTTTGAAGAAAATTTGGCGAAAAAACTGGAACGGCTAACCGCAGGACGAGCCTATGTACGAGAAGCTAAACCCATTACCTTATCGACATCGGAACCGGAACCGGATATTGTGGTGGCAAAGTTGCCGCGATCGCAATATATCGACCATCACCCCTTTGCCAAGGATATCGAGCTAGTAGTTGAAGTATCCAAAGCAACTCGAAGTTACGATATGTCCGCAAAAAAAGAACTCTATGCCCAAGAAAATATCCCAGAATATTGGATTGTGGATCTTAACTCTAGAATAGTAATAGTTTATCGCTTTCCTCAAGGAAATGACTATCGAGACAGGCAGGATTTTTCAGTCACAGAAGAAGTCACCCCCTTGGCATTTCCCGATCTTTCAATTCCTGTATCCGATATTTTTGTCATCTGAAAATGATCAAATTTCATAAAGGTAAATTCTTATTTAAATCAGAAGCCTTGCTTGAGGAGTTTATCTGGCTGCATCTACCTCAGCTCCTAGATTTAAATCCGGTGGCTAAACAATATTACATTAATGACAAAAATCGATCGGATATTTTAGCCGTTGATGCACAAAACCGATTAGCGATTATCGAACTGAAAAATAGCGGCGGCAAAGCCAGCCTCAATCAGTTACTGCGATACAAAAAAGCATTAATGCGCCATCCTCCTGACGGTGAAGAATTTGCACCAGTGGACTGGAAACAAGAGTTTTCTTTAATTTCAATTGCTGCTGATTTTTCAACTCCCGCTAAAGAGTATGCTGCTCGTCATCTACCGAATAGCTTACTGTTGCAATATGAAATCGATCGCACCAAAGACAACCGTTATTGTCTGATTTTGCGAGATTTGGAGGGAAAAGTCTATCGCAAACAAGACATTGAAGTGGATGAAGATTCCCTATTTGATTCTTTGCCACCCTTTCTTCAAGCCTATTTACTGACACAGCCAGAGATTAAGGATAGAATCCTGGAAATCATTCAGAAGATTCTGAATTATCATCCAACCATTCAGTTTGCGACTGAAGTAGATCGCTACTCTCACATAAAATATCTGGAATTTGGTAAGTTTAACAAGGAAGGAAAAATGATGCACAATAAAACCTGTGCCCGTTTTAGTTATTATTTTGGCCCAAATCATGAAAAACCAAGATTATTTCTAGGGGTTCGCTTGCCTACTTTGTGGATTATTCCCACACTGCGTAATATGAGAAGTGGAATATTTAAAAGAGGTAAAATAATTGGTGGCGTTGGCATCTGGACAGATGACTTTTATCATGTTAACAAGATAACTGACGTTAATGTATCAATGAGTAATTCATGCAATATCAAATTAAGATATCCGTTTAACGACGAGCAAATCTATAACACATTTGAAGACTACTATATCAATTACCGCAAACAGATGAAATCTCGTCAGAAGCTTAGACCTATAACTCATGATGATTTTAAGTCTGTCGATAGTGTAATCCAAATGGCTTTAGAAGATTGGTCAGTGCGATAGGAAAATTGAAAGGAGGATAATATGACCCTTATAGCTCCAGAAATTGCCCATTTCAGCGTTGAAGAATACCATCACATGATCGAATATCTTGATTATACCAACATGAACATCTATTCGCTGCGATCGCCCCGAAGTCAGAAACCGGGTTTTTGTCACGGAGATTGCTGAAGCAGCAAAAGTGACCAAAAAACCCGGTTTCTTGGGGTGGGTCTTTTAAGCCACCGTTAATTCATAATGTAAAGCTAAAATTTCGTTCGCTTTTAATGTTGCCATTGCGTATTCACAGCCTTGGCGATCGCAAAACTCAACCAAATACTGAGGTTCTTCTGCCCGATCATATACTTCAACGATAGTTCCCACTTGTCCGGTGGGTAAACTCAGAATGGATTCATATTCTGGCTCAATTAAAGTGAGCCTTTCCCTGGAAATGGGTTCGAGCAAGGCGACTGAATCTAGAAGTTGAAAATTTTTCATGGTAGTTTCAGAAAAGCAGAAATCAAACGGGGGTTAGGGTTAGTTGAAGTGATTTCCCATATCATGCGAAGTGTGTTAGTGGGGAATTAATTTAGGCCAACTCAATACAAGGCTACAGGTAATTGGAGTCAATATTAACCCATTAAGGTTTTTCTCACTCTCTCTAGCTGCTTTTGACGAATTTCATCTTCCAATCTTGCATTGATTTCTGCCAGTTCTAAGCTAACTTCTCGAACTTCTAAACGAGTTCGACGTAGATTATTTAACAAACGTTTTGATGTTTCCGTGTTAGGGATCTGAGGTTTGTTTTTCATAAGAGTTTATACCTGATATTCTTGTTGAACTTCTTGAATACTTCTTTGTAATGCTGGAATTCTTAATTGTGTTCTCTCAATTACTTTGGTGAGTAATTTTAACACATCAGAAGGAGCATCCGGTTGGATTTTAGCAATTTGTAACTGGAGGGTGGACAGTTGCGAGTCAGCTGATGCGGCATCTTCTCCCGCATTCTTCATTTCGTCTAAAGCGGCAATGGTTTGCTCTGTTTCTCCAAATTGCTCAAAAACTTTTAGCTCTATAGCTAGAGATTCATCAACTATATCTAAGGCTTGCTGTTTTAATTGATTAACCAGAACAGTTATTTCAATCGGGAGTTTTGCCATTGTGAGATTGTGTTGGGTTTTGTTAATTATACTTGTTTTGACCCATTTGGCGATCGCCCCCTTCTCATCCAAAGATCGCCCCGAAGTCAGAAGCCGGGTTTTTGCCACGGATATCGCTTCAGCAGCAAAAGTGACATAAAAACCGGGTTTTTAGGGGTGGGGAAGGGCCGCGATTGTTCACAGCCGATCGCCCAATTATACTGTATCGAGCGGGTAAGCTGAAACCAGAGAAATCAAACGAGGCGATCGCCAAAATAGTGGAAATCATCCAATAGCGATCGTCCCCATGATCGCCCCAAAGTCAGAAACCGGGTTTTTGCCACGGATATCGCTGAAGCAGCAAAAGTGACAGAATAACCCGGTTCTTGGGGTGGGGGAGAGAATGGAAGGGGCGATAATGCTCCGCATCGCTGGCGAGATCGCCTCCCTGGTTAACTGAAAATACGATTCAAGAACAAGAATTTGAGATATAATAAACACTCACAATCGTCGAGTTTCATCTTTCCATGACAGAAGTAATTTCAGAACATATTCAAATTTCTCCTGATATTTGTGGTGGAAAACCCCATATCGCTGGCCATAGAATTAGAGTTCAGGATATTGTGATTTGGCACGAACAAATGGGCATGTCTCCTGATGAAATTGTCTCCAGATATCCTTCAATTACTTTGGCAGATGTCTATGCTGCGTTAGCTTACTATCACGATCATTTTCAAGAAATTCGACAACAAATTCAACAGAGCGAACAATGGGTTCAAGAGTTGCAAGCCAAAATTCCTTCTAAAGTACAGCAAAAACTAAAGGGAATGAATATTGGAGAAGATTAAATATCATTTAGATGAGTCAGTTGAGCGGGCGATCGCAGAAGGTTTAAGACGAAGAAGTATTGATGTGACGACAACACCAGAGGAGAATCTTTTGGGAATTACTGATGAGGAGCAACTAGCGTTTGCGATCGCCAACAATCGAGTGGTTTTTACCCAAGACGATGATTTTTTAGCCCTTCACCAACGAGGCTTAGATCATTGTGGTATTGTTTATTGCCATCAAAAGAGTCGCTCAATGGGTGAAATTGTACGAGGTTTAGTCTTAATTTGGGAGGTATTGGAGCCGTTGGACATGCAGAATCATGTAGAGTTTGTTTAGAAAGGGCGATCGCCCAAAATTTGTCGGTATGTAGCCAAATCTGTAGGGGCGAACGGCCGTTCGCCCCTACAATTTCATGGGAGAGATCGATTAATCACTACCATTAGAATCTGATGTAATTCCTAGGATTACGATTATTAACCCTCCATCGATAAGGAGATACGCGCACTTCAAAATGCAGATGAGGGCCCGTAGAATTGCCTGTACTACCCACTCTACCAATGTAGGCTCCTCCACTAACTGACTGTCCAACCCTGACTCCAAACCGAGATAGGTGAGCATAGAAGGTCATCGTGCCATCATAATGCTGAATCTTGATTAAGTTTCCATAGCCCGTGGTATCCCAACCTACATAAACGACTCGACCAGCTTTAGCCGCTCTAATTGGAGTTTCTGTTCGTGCGCCTAGATCGATACCGTAATGAAAACGTCCCCAACGCGGCCCATACTCACTGGTTACTCGCGCTCCTGGAAGGGGATGATGCCAGGTATTAGATGGTTGGGGTTTTGGAGTCGGAGATGGAGATGGAGAACCACCAGGAAGATAAACCACTTGACCAATACGCAAACGCCGCGCAGTGGATTCATTGAAAGGATTACCCTTATCATCTTTAATTTCCCGCCAACGGCTACCATTACCTAACAAGCGTTGAGCAATTGCCCAGAGAGTGTCTCCCCTTTTAACGGTATAAGGAGTGCCAGAAGGAGGAGAGATGGGAGTTGGACGATTAGCTGGTGGAGGCGTAGGTATAGGTTTTGGAGCTGGTGCTGCAACTTGCCTGGGCACTTGAATCCAAGTTCCCGGAAAAATCCAGTTGGGGTTAGCAATACCATTTTTCTGGGCAATAAAATTGTAATAAGGAGCGGAACTATTACCCATTGTACGAAAAGCGATCGCACTCAGCGTATCTCCTGATTTAATCATGTAATTATCCCACTCATAGTATTTACCCATAAACTCGGTGGCAGCAGCACGTTCCGTAGCAGTAAATTGACCTTCGTCGCTCCAAGGTTGTGAAAGCTCAATGGCAGAATACTCGTAAACTTCTGGTTTCGTCACAGTTGCCAACTGAACGGCGGCGGCAATATTTAACAAGCCAAACCCAGTTTCATGATCTGAATTCGCTTCATGCAAATCAGTCGCTGTTTCCTTGAGAATTTGCACCACTTGCTGATAGCTTAATTCAGGATTAGCAGCCCAAACTTGAGACGCTGCCCCGGTAACTTTTGCCGTCGCTACTGAAGTCCCGGTCATGGTTCCTACACCATTACCAACCGTGGATAAGATCGGATATTCATCGGTTCCTCCAGGAGCAACCAGATTTAATCCTTCTCCATAGCTGGAATAGTCTACTCGCTCAAAACCTTCAGCCACAGATAGGTCTAGATTCACTTGCTCGGCAGCACCCACGGTAAGAATATTATCCAACTCCTGAGAAGCTTGTCCCAACGCCGACATCACCCCGCCATCATTTCCGGAAGCAGCTACAATCAACACATTATGTTCACGAGCATATTCAATAGCATCCCACTCTTGTTGGGTAAACTCATAGCGGGTGGTGACATTTCCTTGGGCATCAATCTGAGTTAAATCCATACTCAAATTCACCACTGCATTGGGTTGTCCCGACTCTCGCGCTGCATCGACGAATTCCACCAAGGACTCGGCCCATTTTCCTGAACCGACAGCACGTCCTACCCAGAGGGGAGCTTGGTCATTGATGCCATCGATACCAATGCCATTATTCTCGGTTGCGCCGATAATGCCGAGGATATGGGTTCCGTGTTCGTTGCCTTCGCCTTCGGACAATAGGGGATTATTGTCATTGTCGATATGGTCTTGACCCAGGGTAATGCGAGCATAGTCGATATCTGGATTATCCTCACTAAAGCCGGTGTCGATGATACCGACTAGGGGTTGGGCGGTTTGGGCAAATTCAAATTCTGGAGGAGTTTCACCAATGGGAACGATGCGTTGGGCGACGTTTTCTAAGCGCTCAACCACTCGCGTGACGGCTAATTCTGCCCGCTCGGAGAAGGATTGATAGTCGGGTTGTTCTAGGGTTTCGGTCAAGGTTTCCACCTGTTGCACTAAGGTTTGCAATTGTTCCGCTTCTTCGCTGGAAACGGGTGCATTCTGCGCGTCTTCGAGTCGGGTGGTTAAATGGTCTAACCGAGCGATGAGGTTATCGGTGGCTGAGGGTTCTTCCTGTTCGGAATGAATGTGTTCTGGTTCCTCAGTGTCTGATGTTTGTGCAGTCGAGTTATCAGAAGTTTCTGTTTCCTCAGTGTCTGAATTTGGCTCGTTTTGCTCGGAATTAGAGGTTTCAGCAGTCGAGTTATCAGAATTCTCGGTTTCCTCAGTGTCTGAATTTTGCTCATTTTGCTCGGAATTAGAAGTTTCAGCAGTCGAGTTATCAGAAGTTTCTGTTTCCTCAGTGTCTGAATTTTGCTCGTCTTGCTTGGAGTCAGCAGAATTGTCAGTTACTTCAGTCTCTGCGGGTTGCACGGGTTGCTCGGAAGTGGGAGTTTCTGGTTCTGGAGCAGGTTCTTCAGGGGTTTCAACAGGTTCTACAACTTCAGGTTCTAGAGTTTCTACTGCGTCTTGCAGGGCTTCGGTTAAGCCTTGTACGTCCTGAATGAGGTCGCTGACTTCGGTTTCTACGGACTCAGGGGTGATGTAGGGTTTGGCGTATTCGAGTAAGGCTTGCCCAAGATCAGAATAACGCCATTCTTTGTCGGAGGCGATCGCACTATCCAACAGCGCCGCCTTCCCTTCTGCTCCCCTCACCTGGAAAATCACATCATTGTAATCCGAGTCTGTCTTACCATCGACGCGGATATCTTCCATCACAAACGTCGAACCATCTCCCGTCACATCGGCAATTTGACCCACATGGAACGCATCATCCGGATTCGCCGTTACCATGGAAAACAAGGGACGACCGGAACCGCCAATACTGGGATTATCCAAAACCCTGGCTACGGTTTTATTCGGAACCAGCATCACCCCAAATTCATCCCCAGAGCGCATCTTAAAGGTTTTCACCCCTAAATACTCTCCGTCATTTTGGTCGCGCTCGCCCAAGTTACCACTAAATTTAGCCCCTTCTTCAGCATCGGAAATCACGACATGACCCAGTTCAGAATTACTCAAGGCGCGAGTGGCAGCTTCTTGGATAAATTCCTCGGAACCGGCTTCAAATTCATCCATTCCCTCTAAGGAAAAGATGGCCAGTTCCCCTTGATATCCACCCCCATCAAAGAGGAAGTCAACGCCAACCTCTCCCGTTTCTCCCACGGTGAAGACTCCGGAATCAAAGGTAAAATTGGGTGGCACAATTTCTAAGGTGGGGGCAATTTCTTCCTCTTCTTCGGGAGGGTCTAGGCTTTGTTCTCCGG
The DNA here is from genome assembly GCF_030068505.1 of Roseofilum capinflatum BLCC-M114. Taxonomy (NCBI): domain Bacteria; kingdom Bacillati; phylum Cyanobacteriota; class Cyanophyceae; order Desertifilales; family Desertifilaceae; genus Roseofilum; species Roseofilum capinflatum. Next base: position 86,484 of record NZ_JAQOSO010000055.1, on the reverse strand, counting down.
TTGGATTATCGTCTATGGGGTCAACCCTATCCCCTCCAGTGGTTTCGGTATCGCTCGGTTGAGAGAGGCCTTCCGCAGAAGAGTCTCCTGAAGTGCGGTTCGCTGATAATGCAGCAAGGGGTTCTTGTTCGCCATCCGGTTCGATGTCCTTGGCTTCTACCTGTTCCGGGTTTAAAGTCTGTTGACCCTCACCTTGTAGCTCTGTATCAAGTTGATTTCCTGGAGTGTCTAAACCCTCATCTTCTGCAACTGAGGTAATATACGAAATTTCTTCTATGTCTGAATCGTCAATGTCTGAATCGTCAATTTCACCCCCGCTAACGTCTGGATTATCGCCTGCTGTGCTATCGTCTTCTCCACTGTCTGTGGGTTCTGCATCTAAAGTGCTGCTGATATCATCAGGAGTATCAATGTCGTCACCGTCAGCAGCATTAAGGTCGATATCGAAGTCTCCATCTAAGGGGGGAGTTCCATCTCCTGCATCTCCATCTAAACCCAGACCTGAAGGGGTGAGGATGGGTTCGAGGATGAAGGTTTGACCAGGGTTAGGGTTGGTTTTAGGGGGTTTAGGGGCGTTTTTGCGGAAGAATTTCTTCAAAAAATCCATAGTGGTAAGATTCACCCGAATCGTGAATACAGTAAAGAATAGGTAGAGTGGCTGCTATGAACCCCTCTATAGGGTTCTCGTTTTTTTGCCCCTGTTTTTATGCCAGTCGTAACAATTCTTTACATTACTTCTGAGCGAGATTGATCAATAGGGCGTTTTTATGTACGTTACTTTACGCTAATTATAGAAAAACTTGGGATTTTCTAAGTATAAGCGCGTAAATTATTGAAGATTTGCTTGCGCGATTGACTGTCTAGATGGCGATCGCACCTAATTTCTAATACTCGTATTCCCCGATGGGGTAATTGGGCTAAATACTGCCGGAACTGCTGCCAAGTTTCAATCTGATGATGCTCAATCTCATAAGTTTGGCATAAGTGGGCAAAATTAATCGATTGAGGCGTACCAAAAAACTCTTCAAAGGGGGGATTATATTCGGCGATCGGTAAATGTTCAAAAATTCCGCCTCCATTATTGTTGATTAAAACAATGGTTAAATGCCCTTGGAAATAGCGACGCACTAAAAAGCCATTGGTATCATGTAAAAGGGCTAAATCTCCGGTGAGTAAAACGCTCGGTTTTTGATGACGGTGGGCTATTCCCAAAGCAGTGGAGAGAATGCCATCAATGCCATTGGCTCCGCGATTAAAATAGGGATGGAGTTGGAGGGTATTGGGAGTCCAAAACCATTCCACATCCCGCACGGGCATACTATTAGAAATGAAGACGGGCGTATGTTCGGGCAGAATTTGGGAGAGTAACCAGGCGGCTTTGGGTTCAAATAAATCTTCTATTTTGTCTAAGACTCGATCGAGGTGCGATCGCCCCCCATGCTCTAAGGCACACCAGCGCTCTAAATAGGAATTGGCTTCAGAAGGGGGTTCTGGGAGAAATCGGGAGAGTTGTTCAATGGAACAGCGCCAAAATTGGGTTGAATTGTGCAGGGGGTCAAGATTTTGATAGGTGGGATCGATAATCCATTGGCGAGGGTTACCTTCTTTGAGCCATTGTCTCAACACTTTGCTGGTGGGAAAATCGCCAATTTGAATGACGACATCGGCGGATAATTCTTGGGCAATTTCAGGATTACGAAGAATTAGGTCATAGGTGGAGATAATATGAGGATTGAGATGGGCATAGTTGCGAACGGGGGAAAGTCCCTCGGTGAGGACGGGAAAGTTAAGGGTTTTGGCTAAATGGGCGATCGCCTTTACATACGCTTCTGGATGCTGCGGTTGAGCCACTCCCGCGATAATGAGACCACGGGAAGAGCGCAGATCCTTGCACCAGGTTTGCACAGCTTCCGGTGTTATTTCGATGGTCGATACTGAGGCAGAGCGGGGGGTTAAAAACCCAAAGAAGCGATCGATATCAAACTCCTCTTCCCGAATGCCCAGATCCAGTTGTAGAAGCGGCGCTAAGGGGTCTCGAAAGGGAAGATTAACATGGACGGGGCCGGGAATGGGGCTTAAGGTACGTTCCCATCCATAGGCGATCGCCTGGCGCAGATAGGCTAAATGATCCACATCCGGTAAACATAGCTCCGTTTGCCAAGTGGGGGAATTTCCGTAGAGCTTCACCTGGTCAATGGTTTGCCCGGCATGGGTTTGGCGCAATTCCGGGGGGCGATCGGTCGTTAACACCATCAGAGGCACTCGACTCTCCGATGCTTCAATCACCGCAGGATAAAAATTAGCCCCAGCCGTTCCCGAAGTGCAGACTAAAGCCGCCGGTAAGCCCGATTTTTTAGCCTGTCCCAAGGCAAAAAACGCCGCCGATCGCTCATCTAAAATCGGTATCGCTTCAATCCCCCTTTGAGCCGCAAAAGCCACCGTTAAGGGAGTCGAACGAGATCCCGGACAAATGATGACCGTAGTTAACCCCAAACGCTCCAAGGTTTCCACCAAAATCGAAGCCCAAAGCATATTCAGGTTACGGAAATCAATCGGCATAGTGCAGGGATGGGGGGATAGGGAGATGGGGAGATAGGGAGATTTCCTATTCGCATCTCCAATGAAAACACGATATTACCCTTGTAGCAAGCCACCTCGCCCCCAACCCAGACCCATTTTTAATTTTTAATTTCTAATTTTTAATTGGTAAGGCGTGCAAGTTGCTTACAGCATAATGTGTTTACTCAGGTACACCAGGGACTCCGCCGATGAGTTATTACACACTCTTTAAAGGATGACTACCTTTAATGTCCACCTGTCGGGTTCTTCGCATCCTGTTTCCCAAACACCCACTGCATGGCAGTGTTACTGTTCCTCTCGTACTAAAGTATGTAAGCTGTCAGAGTCAGGGCACGCCTTGGGATCTATTTTAGCTCAGAAATAAAGAGATAGCGATCGCCCCTAAATTCCCAAATTTTCGCAAAGCTCTTCAATAGATTTCATCGGCAAATACAGTTTCATCGGTTCCTGATTAAATGGTCTAAATCCATACTTTCTATAAAAACTCGACGCTCTTTCATCCAAAGCTTCTGCTATTACAGCTAAAGAGGCAACTTGCATCGTTGTATCTAAAGACTTTTTAAGAGCATCTATCAATAGCAGTTCACCGAACCGTTTACCTTTTTGCCCATTATCCACAGCAAGACGACCTAATAGGGTTGCAGGTAAGACTGGGTAACGGGGTAATCGTTTAGCAACATTCTCCTCCAAAGCTGCAACATTGACCGTGTAAGAAGAAAGCGTATAGTATGCCAAAACATTCAGGTCAGGATCATCAGTTAAAACAAATACAGTTGAAACCCGTTTTTTGAGATCCTGAGAGGCTTGCTTACGAATATAAGTATCTAAACTCTCTTGCCCACAGCAAAAACTTGAGCGGATGTGCTTGCGACTATCAAGAAGGTTAATTTTGAGAACCATTAAACTGACATCGTTTGCTTGTATCGTAAAGCAGCCGATTTCAAAGCTTCATTCGGCTTCGGAGGATTGAGAATCGCATCTACAAAAGCCTCACTATCTTCAATACTAAGCTTCAAAGTTTGGTGTTCTTCAATAACTTTGTATGCGGCTGCTTGCACACTTGCAACAACAAAATCAGTAAGCGTTCGTCCTTCTAAGTCAGCCGCTTTTTGCACCAGAGCCTTAGTTTCCTGACTGATACGAGCTTCTAACCGTGCTGATGATGTTTTATGAGTTTTAGTAGCCATAGTGTGAGACCCATAAATGTAACAACCTTATGAATCCAGTCTATACGGCAAATTGCCGGATGTCAACACTGAATCTATAGGATAGGAAATCTGCTAATTATGGGGTTTCTGGCGATCGCTCAAGTCCCAGGATATTTGATAAAATAAAAAGTAAAATTTTATTCAATTATGGTTGACTCAAGCCAACTCGATCAGATCCTACAGCAGTATTATCAGTCCTTCACCAAAAAAGTCTATACAGATGAAAACAACGAAACCGACTTGTTGATGGACATCTTTGATATCACTCCCGAATTAAAGCGTCAAAATCGCCAATATTGGGGTAGGGAGTTAGGGATGTGTTGGCAAAAATTAGTCATTGAAGTTTGTCGCCAAACCTGTGATTATTTTTCGCCAGCCTTAAAATTTAATGGTGATGAACCTTGTGATTTAATTGTTGGTCAACGGGCAATTGACACCAAGTATCGCATCGGATCGGGTGATTCTGGAACACTAAAGAAATTCAAAACCTATGCCAGACTCCTGAAAGAACAAAATTATGAACCCACATTATTAATTGTACGTGAGGATAATTTACCCGCAGCTATCAGCGCCTGTCAGTCCAGTGGGTGGACTATTTTCACAGGAGAATCTACATTTGAGTACCTGACTGAACTCACCGGTTTTGATCTGAAAGGGTATCTAAGGGCAAAAGCATCTGCGTATAAGATTGATCGGGTTTAACATCAGCAGAGTGTGGATTTTCTGATGTAAATTCTGTTTCTGCCAGACGCTTTTCAATAATGTCCACATACTCTGGAACAATTTCAATCCCTAAATAACTCCGTCCCAGTCTTTTCGCTGCGACCAATGTTGTTCCAGAACCCGCAAAAGGATCTAACACAATATGCTCAGAGGAAGGGGGAACAAAAAGATCGATCAACTTTTCCATCAGAGCTAAAGGTTTGACTGTACAATGGACATTATAATCCATCGGCTTTTCTCGTGGAATATCCTCTAAAATATTCGATTGAAATGAACCATCTTCATTTATCGCATGAAACAAGCCTACTCCATATTCTAGCAGCGTTTCCACATAGTTATTCACCAGAGGTTTTTGCACCACCACAATCGCTTCCCATTCATTCCTTAAACAACTATGCCAGCCTTCCCACTCTTGAGAATTAGCCACCCCTTTTTGCTTGAGTTTAGATTGGAGATTCAATCCTTTAGGAATCCCACTAGAGCGGCGATAGACGAGACAATCTCGTGCATAAAAACCAGCTTTTTCCAGAGCGATTTGAACATGAGCCATGGTTCGAGTGCTATTAAACGCCGCAACAATTGCACCCGGTTTACACACTCGAAATACTTCAATTGCCCATTCATAACACCATTGCTCATAATTGAGAATATTTTCCCTCACTCGCTCGTACCATCGAGCATTCCGAACTCCCCCAGCCAAACCACTTCCATAAGGAATATTTTTCACCAGAGTTCTACTATTTTTGGCTCGATTAAGTCGTCGTTTAATCTCTGGATCGTCCCATTTATGCCCAATAAACTCATAGTTGTAGGGTGGATCTGTAATACATGCAGAAATAGAGTGTTCTGGGAATTGGCGTAAGACTTCTCGGCAATCACCCGTAAAGATTTGATTATTGTGTTTCATGCCTACAAAGTTTTCCGTGACGATATTATTTATAGTATGGGATACTTAAAGTATACAGTCAATCTATAATTCTATCAAAATTAAACTTTTATCCGAACGTAGTCATCTCTACTAAGTATATAAATTGAGTTAATGAAGAATATTGAGTTTTTTATATAATTGTTCTTGCTCTGAATACAGAAAACTATCAACAAATCTTTTACCTGTTTTAGCCTCTAAATCTTGAATAACATTATCAAATCCTTTATTATATACGTTATATAAAATTTCTGATATGCTCACTCCAGATGCAATATGTGGTTGTAAGTGTTCAAGTTGTTGAATAGATAGAATCATCCATTCAAAGTTTGTAATATTTTCATTTCTTAATAGACTATTAATATGCTCTCGAAAAGAGTTGCTGTTGATTAAGTATAGTGGCTCTAGTGATACAAAAATCGGTTTAAATGTATTGCAACAATTGAGCATCTGGTTTATTGCTGGACATTTAGAACCTTTATGAATAAAGCTATGAAGTTGTTTTAATCCTTTGATAACTTGCTTCAAACTTTTATTAACAGCATCTTCACTAGCGATTGCTTGTGCTTCTCTTGAAAATCGAGTAGCTTTACATTCAAATAGAATCACAGTTGAGCCATCAATTATAATCCAATCAGGGCATTTACCTTGATACACTTGACGAACATCTGCTTCAGATAGCACTGTATTTGATGGTGTAGAGTGTTTCAACACTGTTCCCACATAGTGTTCAAAAACATAACCAAAGTATTTAGAAAATTCTGTGCCATATTCATTAAACATTTGATAAAAAATACCTGTACCAATACGTGAAACAATCAAGTCAGGTATAGGAGCATGTAGAAAGTTTTTGGTAGAAAATTGTTTATCTTGACATGGCTTTATAATTGGATACTCCAAGAGTGGATTGAAATCATACATTCTAAAACGTCTATCCTTATTCTTAAGTTCTTCATAGCGCTTAGTTAGTTTATATTTGTCTGCCGAAATTGTATTGATAATTGATCTAATTACACGATCATTGGGTAAATTAATACCTTGTTTACGAGCTTTAGTAAAATATTCGTGAGATATTGAAAAATTATGATGTAAGCCAACCCATGCAATAAAGCTAGTAGTGATAAAATCTATAACAGAACATTGGTTAATGGACTGAAACTTGTCTTCAAAATAAAAGTTCTGAATGCCTAGTGAATTTTCCAATTGACTAGGCATTTTGGTAAATAACCAAGATGGACGTGAAAATTGACCAAAATAATCTGGCTCGAATGGAAACTGGTGACTGGCGAGCCTGAGCATCAGAAACCCTGGATTGGAACTTAGAAAATATTTTTCTAAGCTTCTATCCAAAGTTATTGGATCAGCAAGATAGTAATTTTTACAAATATTAATTAACGATCTGATATCTAAATTTATAACTTTCTGAGACGATTTACTAGGGCAACAAAATTGACAAGCAAACAAAGATGCTCCAGCAGCTACAAAAGGTTCAATTTTTGCATTCTGTCTTTTTAGTTGGTGTAGAGAAAATAAAAAGTTTCCAAATTTTATCTTCTTGAACTTGTTTTGTATATATTTTTCTAATTTATCCAAATCTTCTATGGAATTTACATAACTAATAACCATATATATTCACTCTAAAATTCTTCTTCAAGATATAAAGATCCATCATAATATTTACAGGCACTAGCCAGTTCAACAGATTTGACACGCCAACGTTTATTAATAACTACAATTATGTCACCAGCAATAGGCCGTATTCTGGTATGCCAACGATAGTAAAATAGATTTTCTTTATTTCCCTGGCTTTTTATATATGATTCATGCCTTAATTCCCATGCAAAATATTGTATATCATGGCCACGACGAGCAAATTTCTCCCATTTATGACGTGCTTGACTATTTAATGACTCTATCGAAAAGTCAGTATCCATTAGTTTTGAGACTACATTATCATGAATACTAATGACCGCTGACAGGACTGGGCCATCTTTAATTCCTGTTTTGCTCCTCCAATCAGTTTGCAAGACTACTCTAGAAACTTCTACTTGCCAACCGGCAAACTGCAATGTATCCCCAGCACGAGGAATAATGGGTAACCACACATACCAAGATCCATCAAAAGTATCAGGCTGTGTTATGGATAAATTGTCCGTCTTTTGTAGCTCTTCGCCTTCATGTTCAGGATAATTTTGAATCATGCACAGATACCACTGAGTTTCCATTACAATCATTTCCATTGAAAATATACTTTTATTATATCAATTTTTCGCAGATACAGTAATACGCTAATTATGGTATAGTAAAAGACTGGAGATTTTTACTTGAGAGATCGCTCCATCTGGCTTGACAAACAGCCAACCCTTTTAGGGTAAACTCTAGAAACCGATCGCTTCTCAATCTTGAACCTGTTCCATGACTACGCCCACCCTTCCTGTTTCCCGAAGAAAGCTATGGTTAGCTGCCATTAAGCCGCCCATGTACAGTGTTGCCGTCATTCCCATTGGGGTGGGTAGTGCCGTGGCGTTTGCGGAAACCGGGGTCTTCGACTGGTCAATTTTTACCCTGTTTATTACGGCGGCTATTCTGATTGTCGCCTGGCTGAATTTAACCAATGATGTCTTTGACTCGGAAACCGGCATCGATGTGAACAAACATCATTCTGTGGTTAATTTAACCGGTAATAAAAGCTTAGTCTTTTGGATTGCCAATGCTCTGTTAGCCATAGCTGCTCTAGAACTGATTTTGATTGCTTGGTGGCAACAGGATGCCCTGATTCTAGAACTGATTGCCCTAGCGGTTTTTCTCGGCTATACCTATCAAGGGCCTCCATTTCGTTTCGGCTATCTCGGTTTGGGCGAAATCATCTGTTTTTTTACCTTCGGCCCCTTAGCCGTCTGTGCTGCTTATTACTCCCAAAACCTGGCTTGGTCAACGGCTAACCTGAAAGCGTCGATTATTATTGGCATTACTACCAGTATTATTTTATTCTGTTCCCATTTCCATCAAGTAGAAGACGATATCGCGGCGGGAAAACGCTCTCCGATTGTTCGTATGGGGACAAGAAAGGGCGCTATTCTGTTGTTGGCTGCTTGTATCGCTGTGTTTGTGGCGATCGCCCTTTTCATCATTCTAGGCTACTTTCCCCAATGGACAGCCCTCAGTTTCCTCAGTATCCCCGTCGCCATCCAACTGTGTCATCATGTCCTAACTTATCATGACCAACCGGAACAAGTAAAAAATTGTAAGTTTATCGCCGTTAATTTTCACTTCCTCAGTGGACTTCTATTCGCTTTAGGGTTTATTTGGGGATAGGTTTATTGCTTAGGTAATGGGTAATGGCTAAAGATTTATTTGATAACACAGTTAAAATAGCGCTGGAAAAAGAGGGTTGGCAAATTACCCATGATCCCTACCCGTTACGTTATGGTCTTGTTGATGTATATAATGTTTCTGCGTTTTGAACCCGCTAGAATAGTGATTGAACGATATCAACTGCGACTAATTCTTTATAACCCACATCGCCAGGAGGTTGATCGATGGATAAGCTAAATCGATATCGCCAAATTGTTGCTGAGTATCTCGAAGACTTTTGTAACTATGATACTCAGGCTCAGTTTATTTTCGATATTCCCCGCGATCGCTACATGGTGATCCACAATGAATGGCGAGATCAATCGCGGATCTATGGCTGTGCTATGCATCTGGATATCATCGAAAATCAAATCTGGATTCAACACAATAGTACAGAATTTTATATCGAGCGCGACTTACTTCGACGGGGAGTCGAGCCAGAAGATATTGTTTTTGGATTTCGCGCTCCCAGCATTCGCAAATTATTAGTTGAAGATGCAGTAAAAAAGGCCCAAAATCTCATCTAAGTATATAAACTCATCTATTAAGTTTAAGGTTCGTTTTATGACAACAATCTCCTTGACCTAACTAAATTTCGTCTAGACAATTTAAATCTAGGCTCCTATAATAGACCCTTAAAGTAGAATCGAGTTAAAACCCTAGAAAAATATGGCGGAATCTACAGGTGCAGGTGAGACCCCGAAAAGAAAACCTAAAGTTGTCTCGGTTCACTCCTATCGCGGTGGCACGGGTAAATCAAACTTCACTGCTAATTTAGCAACAACAGTGGCCTTGCAGGGAATGCGAGTTGGTATCGTTGATACCGATGTTCCTTCTCCGGGAATTCATAACTTGTTAGGTATAGAAGAACCCGGAAAAAGTGGTAAAACTCTCAATAATTACTTGTGGGGAGAAGTCGGGATTGAAGAAGCAGCCTATGACGTGAGTGATTCCGTCGGACTCACAGGAGAAGGTCAACTATTTCTAGTCCCTTCGAGCATAAAACCAGATGATATATCCCGCATCTTGAGTGAAGGCTATGATGTGAAATTGCTCAATGATGGATTTCGTAAGCTCGTCAAAAATCTAAAACTGGATTACCTATTCATTGACACCCATCCTGGCTTATCTAAAGAGACCTTTTTATCCATTGCTATTTCCCATATTTTGATCTTGATTTTACGGCCAGATAAACAGGATTATCAAGGAACTGCGGTTACTGTCGATGTGGCACAACATTTAAAGGTTCGTCGCATGTTACTGACAATCAATAAAGCCTTAAGTAGCCTGAATTTAGATGTGCTTAAACAGAAGGTTGAAGAAGCTTATGGCCAACCTGTAGCTGGAGTTTTTCCCTTATCTGAAGATGTTGTGCAATTGGCGAGTGAAGGGGTGTTTTGTGTGAGATATCCTGACCACAAGATTAGTCAAGAATTCCAAAACGTGGCTCGAATGATTATGAGCTAAACCTTAAGAATACTTAAAAATTGGTAGTCAGAAAATATTATGAGCGATCGCGGATTACAATCTCTAGCCAGCTCAATACAGGCAGTGGCTTCTCCCTTTCGGCAGTATCTGAATGAGCTGCATGAAAAGCATCAGAGCAACTCTGAGGGGGCTGTGGCAGACTATATCCCAGAATTAGCCCTAGCTAATCCGGACTGGTTTGGAGTCTGTGCAGTCACCCAAGATGGACAAGTGTTTGAAGTGGGGGATTGTCAGCAATCCTTTACCATTCAATCCATTTCAAAAGCCTTTGTTTATGGCTTGGCATTAGAAGATAATGGGCGCGACTATGTGAATAGCAAAGTGGGCGTTGAACCGACAGGGGAGGCCTTTAATTCCATTGTTTTGGACGAAGCGACCAACCGGCCGTATAATCCCATGGTGAATGCCGGAGCGATCGCCACCACAGACTTAATCAAAGGGAACGGAGCAACAGAACGATTAAAGCGCATTCTCGATATGTTTGAGCGCTACACCGGCAACGCCCTATCCGTGAATGTGCCCGTATTTCTATCCGAAAAAAGCACAGGCAACCGCAATCGCGCCATGGCCTATCTGATGCTCAACTTCGGCATGATGAGCGATCGCATCGAAGAAACCCTAGACCTCTATTTTCAACAATGCTCCATAATGGTCAATGCCCATGATTTAGCCATTATGGGGGCGACTCTAGCCAATGGTGGCATCAATCCCATTACCGGAGTCCAAGCTATTGACAGTCAATATGTTCAAGATGTGATCAGCGTAATGCTCACCTGTGGCATGTATGACTACTCCGGAGAATGGACGTATCGAGTCGGTATTCCCGCCAAAAGTGGAGTCGGTGGCGGTATCACTGCCGTAGTGCCTGGAAAATTAGGCATTGGCACATTCTCCCCTTTACTCGATGCCAAAGGCAATAGTGTGCGAGGGATTAAAGTCTGTGAAGACCTCTCCCGTGACTTTGGCCTGCACCTATTCAATGCGCGATCGGCAGACAAAGATCTGCAAGAATGGATTTCTGGAGGAGACTCTGTAGATGAATGGGAATAATCAGGAATTTAGCTATACTTCCACCTCTATCTAAGATAACGTTAAGCTTTGGAGCAAAGCCAAACCTGGGGAGTGAGAACCGTGACCAAAACTGAATTAACCATTGCTTTATCAGAAGAAGAGCTGATAAGTCTAGATTCCTATTGTCAGAAAACCAATTGTACCAAAACCGATGTGATCCGGGAATATATTCACTCCCTCGATCGCCGGCCCAGAGAAAACCTGTTTAAAGAGGTGGTGGACTTAAGGCGGGAATTAAAAGAAGTAAAGCAAGAAAAAGCCGATCTAGAACTGCTCATCGAAACCATAACCGACCATTCTTCTAACATTGAGGATGATTTCAAAAATCAAGCCAAAGCGGCCAAGCGAGAAACCGAAGAACAGTTTCAAGCCATTACTGAAGCGATGCCGGTCGCAGTTTTAATTTCTAGAGTCGATAATGGTGAAATTTTGTATACGAACTTAACCGCGTGTAAAAATTTTCAAACTTCAGAGCAAGATTTTCTAGGTCAATCGATCGGCAACTCTTGTTACCATCAACAAGATTATCTGCATTTGTTAGAAACCTTTGCCCAAGAAGGGGAAATTAAGGGGTCGGAGTTATTGTGTTGTACTGGCGATCGCCAAGAATTTTGGGTCAACGCCTCTCTGCATCCCTTAAAGTATCAAGGACAAGAAACTATTTTGTGGGCCCTCTCCGATATTCACACCCTCAAACAAGCCCAAGCTGACCTCAACTACGCCAAAGAGCAACTACAAGCCGTATTAGATGCCATCCCCGGATCGGTGTCTTGGGTGAGTTGCGATGGGTATTATCTAGGAGTCAATTCTTACTTAGCTGAACGGGTGGGGTTACCCGTTGAAGACTTCATGAACCAAGAAATCGGTTTTCTTGGACAACAGGGAAACTTTGAAGATTTTATCAATCGCTTTCTTACCAGTCCAGAAACCAGTATTTCTGAGGAACTGAGCCTAGAAGTATTGGGGGAAAAACAATATATTTTGATGGCAGGTCAAAAGTATAATCAAGGTCAAGCCATTGTGACAGTCGGATTAGATATTACCCAACGCAAAGAAGCAGAAGAAGCCCTACGCATTACCGAAGAAAATTATCGCAGTATTTTTGAAAATGCTCTAGAAGGAATTTTCCAATCGACTCCAGAAGGCCGATATATGAGTGTTAATCCGGCCATGGCCCGAATTTATGGGTATGATTCGCCCCAAGAAATGATCGATAGTATCAATCAAATAGAAAAACAAATTTATGTGAATGCTAAAGACCGGTATTGGTTTCAGGACAAGATGCAAACCGATGGAGCCATTCAGGATTGGCAATATGAAGTGTATCGTCGGGATGGTCAGAAAATATGGCTTTCTGAACATACACGAGCGGTGCATGATGGCGCAGGAAATGTCCTCTACTATGAAGGAATTGTTCAGGAAATTACCAAACGAAAACAGGAAGAAGACGACTTGAAGCGTCAGGTAGCCGAACTACGAATCGAGATCGATCAGCAAAAGCGCGATCACCAAGTGAAAGAAATTACTCAAAGTTCCTATTTTATGGAGCTACAGTCTGAAATGGAAATGCTCAAATTTGATGATGATGATTTTTAAATTCGCCCTTTCTCGATAGCAATCTATATAGAATCTAATTAGGAACAGATACTAATATCATGGAACAGTTAATTCCCTGAATGATGGGAGTTGCCCAATCATTGAGAATTAATCCTTTGCCCGGATGGATATCTCTGGCATTGAGAATCATTAAGTCAACGTTTCGGGCGGTTTCTAAAATCACTGTTGCTGGATGGGTATTGGCGATCGCCTCAATATTCAGAATCAGTGGTCGGTCTTGAAACTCGAATCCCAGATTTTGCTGTAGCTGTAGCTCCAATTCTGCTTGTTTCTCTGGGGAAGTGGTAGGAGAAATCAGATATTTGAGGGTAACGGTTCCTTGATTGGCTGTAGCAATGGACTGGGCAAAAGCGATTAATCTCAGGGTATCAGGCGAGGCATCCCAGATAAACACCAGAATGCGAGTAAGTTCACTGGGAGAAGCTAACAGTCGCATCACTGCTACAGGACAGGGGCTACCTTGAAAGACTTGATCGATGATATTGCCCAATAAACGAGCTTGTAGGGTGGTAATGTCACCATACCCCATTAAGACCAAATCGGCTTCCTGTTCTTTGGCAGCATGACAAATACCGAGAGCAATATCGAGATCGATGCGGAGTAAAGGTCGGGTTTCCACGCCTAGGTTTAAGCTATGTTGGGCAGCGTGTTGGAGGACAGAACGCTTTTGGGATAAGGTTTCTAGAAATCGTGGATCGGTGAGGGAGCTAGAGGTTTGGGCGATCGCCAAGGGCATAACCCGCCCCCCTTGCTGTTGCACCAGTAAACTAGCCATCGCCATCAGATTCGGTTCTGTCGCGGGGTTGGTCACCGGTACAACGATCGCCAGGGGATGGGACGTAGAGAAAGTATCCTTCTGGACATCCCTGGAGGTCGGTTTATCCCCAGAAAGGGTTAACTGCTGGGCAAAGCGTTCCGTTAGCACCGGGCCGAGGATCGAGGTCACCAACATCAGCACAATGACGCTATTAAACACTGCTTCTGTCAGTAGTCCCACTTGAAACCCCACTAAGGCAGCCGCTAGGGTGGCAGCAACTTGCGGTAAAGAGAGCGACCACATGGTGAGGGTTTCGATCCAAGTGTAGCGATCGAGACCTTTAACGATCCAAGCGGCAATAAATTTGCTACCGATTAAAGAACCCGCGATCGCCATCACTAATATGGGTTCATTGGCCAAAGTGTAGAGAAAAGTCTGAATATCAATCAGTAATCCCATACTGACAAAAAAGAAGGGAATAAACAGAACTGCCCCCACAAATTCTACCTTTTCTTTAACCGGCCCGTGGCCGAGAACATCATTAATGGCAACTCCAGCCAGAAACGCACCAACGATGTTTTCAATTTGAATAATTTGTGTGCCCACTGAGGCTAAAAACAGGGCCACAAGCACAAATAAAAATTGATTGCCTTCTTCATTTCCGCTCCGTTCAAAATATTCCCGACCGAGGCGATCTAAACCGATGAGAACGGCGGCGGCATAGATCGCCAGGGAAACCAGTTGTAGGATTAAACTCATCCATGAAAATTGTCCTTGATGGATGGAGACACAAATGGCTAAAACCAAGAGAGCGCTAACGTCGGTGAAAATGGTTGCGCCGACAGTAACGGCGATCGCCGGATTTCGCACGACCCCAAATTGTTGAATCAGGGGATAGGCTAACAGGGTATGGGAGGCTAACAGCGACCCAATCAGTAGGGATGCATTTAAGCCAAACCCAAACAGTTGTCCCACCAAGGTTCCGGCAATTAACGGGACTAAAAACGTGGTTAAGCCAAACTTTAGGGAACGGTTGCGGGTTTGACGAAAGGCGGCACGGTCAATTTCTAGACCAGCAACAAACATTAGGTAGATTTTGCCAATGTCCGACAGGAGTTTGAGGGTTTCTGTTTTCGGGTCGAGCAGTTGCAAACCATAGGGGCCAAGAATGACACCAGCCAGGAGCAAACCCACCAGGCCCGGCAGTTTCAGCCGCTCGACTAGGGGAGGAACCGTTAAGCTGGCAAACAGCAACAGCGTAAATGAGGCGATCGGGTTTTCTGCCACCCAAGTCGGAAAATGCTCCATAAATCAGTCAAGAGTAATCATACAGCGCTTTGCTTGAAAGTGCATTCCTATAAAAAGCCTGGAAAATAGGCATTATAGCGTGAAAAATGGTTTTCCTATTACCCTTTTGCCACGCGAAGCGCTATATCTATAAAAACAGCTACTGAGGTTCTACGGGATATAGAACCTCAATTAAAGCTTGACCGATCTAAAATGAGATTAAGAAGCCAGAGAATTAGACATGGGCAAATAACTCAAATCCACCTGTTGAACTTGGGGAGTATGTCCTAACCAACCCAAAGAACGACTCCTAAACTGTTGAGCCGAACCACTGACACAAAAGTATGTCGGTTTAGGCGCACAGGTATGGCGCAAACCCAGCAAATCTAGCTCTTGTGCCGTAGATTGAACCACATGAACGGCTGGATTAATAATTTGTACCGTTTTGGGCAACAGTTGACGAATCACCGAATCTAAAAGCGGGTAGTGAGTACAGCCATAAACCAGGGTATCTATATTTTGTTGCAGGAGAGGTTGCAAATAGGAGCGGGCCACCTCATAAGTATAGGGATCGTTAATCCGATTTTGTTCAATCAAAGGGACAAATTCGGGACATCCCACTTGCCAAACCTGAACCGTCGGATCGACTTCAATCATGGCTTGGCGATAGGCTTGACTCGCAGCAGTAGCAGGAGTAGCAATCACTCCAATCCGTTTACCGACAGAAACAGCCGCTCTTGCGGCTGGTAAGATCAATCCGAGGATAGGAACCGAGAATT
Organism: Roseofilum capinflatum BLCC-M114; assembly: GCF_030068505.1. Lineage (NCBI taxonomy): Bacteria > Bacillati > Cyanobacteriota > Cyanophyceae > Desertifilales > Desertifilaceae > Roseofilum > Roseofilum capinflatum. Next base: position 70,695 of record NZ_JAQOSO010000055.1, on the reverse strand, counting down.
CGCCACTCATGGCTTCTAAGGCCAATGCATTACTGGTATTACAAGCCATCACCACCATTTTCACCTGTTGGTGTTCCATCCAGGTGATAATTTCCCGGACAAATTGAATAATCTCTTGGGGCGATCGCGTACCATAGGGCAAACGCGCCGTATCGCCAAAATAAATAATCGATTCTTGGGGAAGCTGACGATACAGTTCGCTCAGAACCGTCAGTCCACCCACACCGCTATCAAAAACCCCAATTGGCCAATGGTTGATGGTCATGCTTCGTATTTACTCCAAATCACTCACTCACACCATGGGGTTTAGCAATGGGTGCTTCCCCCCACTAATAGTTTTGCTGAATATGGCGCAGAATGCCATTGGCAATTCCTTGAGCCATCTGGCGACGGAAAACTGGATTCGCTAATTTAACCGAATCTTCCCGACCGGTGATAAATCCAGTTTCCACCAAGACAGAAGGCATGGATGTTTTCCTCAGCACATAAAATCTAGCACGACGCACTCCGCGATCGCGAATATTTAAAGTTTGCAGAATACTATTCTGGATATCACGAGCTAAACGCTCACCCGTTTGATAGTAAAACGTTTCCAACCCATTCACTTCTGGACGGCTCATACTAATTGCATTCGCATGAATGCTCACAAATAGGGTCGCATTCGCTCGTTCGGCCGTCGCCACCCTAGGCGCTAAATCAATTTCCCGGTCATCCCGACGAGTCATCACCACTTGCACCCCATTTTGCTCCAAGATAGCCGCCACTTGATTCGAGATATCCATGACAATATGTTTCTCTTGCAGTCCATTCCCCACCGCTCCAGGGTCACGGCCCCCATGGCCGGGGTCAATAGCCACCCGAATACGAGAATTGCGGGGAGGAGTCGGAGTAGACGGACGAGGATTAGTGGTCGGAGGAGGTAAAGGTTGGGGACGAGGAGGAGTCGGAGGCAAAGGATTAGCCGGTGGCGGTACATTAATTGCCACTCCATCTTGAGGCGTTGGAGAAGAGGGGGGTTGACTCGGAGAAGGGCCCAGAGAAGAATTAGCGGAGGCCAGTTCCCGATTTCTGGGCCAAGGTTGTTGAGCCTCTTGACCCATGCGACCCCTACTTCCAGACACAGGAATAATCACTGCTCCAAATTTATTCGTTAACCCTTGCCAATCTGGACTAGCGGCAGTTACATCTAGAGTCACCCGCACAATGGAATCCTCCCGTTGGCTCATCTGAATTTGCCGTACTCCTCGACTATTAATCGGTAACGGTCTTTGGTGTAAATCGGGTGCTAAGGTCACCCCCTCAAAATCGATGGTAATTTGCTCTTGATTTGAGGTGCGTCTGACCGACTTAACGTTAGGTTTTTCGCCATTGACCCGTAAATAAAAGCCATCACCAGTTACCCGAATGGCTTCGACCACCGAGGAAGCACTGCTAGGGGGAGCCGGTTGGGGATTGGTCACCGGAGGCGTAACCGGTGTTTGATCCCGTTGAGGATTAGGAATTTGCACTACCCATCGACGAGGGGAAATGCCTTGGAATTTCACTTGATTGGGGTCAATGGTATAGCCGGGTTTGAGTTCCACTACTAAGCGAGTGGTATTAGAATTAAATTGCCCGGTACGGACTTTGGCAATCCCAGGAGTATTGACCAACTGCTCCCGTAGGGCCCTCCCTAACTGAATTCCGGGTAAGTCAACCACCAGACGAGTCGGCCCATAAATGAGCTGCGCTCTGGGTTGGACATTGGTATCGGTGGTCAATTCTAAACGATTGTTTCTGGCATCAAAGCGCCAATTTTCTAAACTGGCTGCATAGACTGGAGATGAGAGCAGCCATAATCCTAAGACACCTGGTAAAAGCCAATGAAGTTTCACGCCGTTTCCTCGCTGATGATAGTGATACGCCCTTGCTGCTCCGACTCACTACCTAAGCTTTGGAAATGAACCCTGATGAGGGCGTGAAACTTTCCGAACGTAGCTCTAGTAGTATTGCCGGATGTACAGCAAAATTCCATTGGCGATCGCCTGAGCCATCTGACTTCTAAAGGCCGGATTCATTAACCTAGGAGCATCCTGGGCCCCGGTTACAAATCCCGTTTCCACTAATACGGCGGGCATCGAAGTTCTACGCAGGACGTAAAAGCGAGCGCGTTTTACTCCCCGGTCTCTCATCGGTATGCTCCGGAGGATGGAACCTTGAATCGTCTGGGCTAGGCGAAGGCCACTGTTGTAGTAGTACGTTTCCACTCCATTGACATCCGGGCGACTCATACTAATTGCATTGGCATGAATACTAACAAAGAGGTTGGCGTTGACCCGTTCAGCTAGATTCACCCTAGGAGCCAGGTCAATTTCTACTTCGCGATCGCGGGTTAAAACCACTTGCACCCCATTTTGTTGCAGAATGGCGGCCACTTGTCGAGAGATATCTAAAACTACGTCCGTTTCTCGCAGTCCACGAATGCCGACTGCACCGGGATCGCGGCCCCCATGACCCGGATCGATCACCACCCGAATTCGAGAATTAGGCGTGCGCCCTGGAGTAGGTAGGGGCCATTGGGTACGGGGTGGAGTCGTGGGCTGAGGGGGGAGAGGATTCGCCGGTCGAGGAACCGGAATGGGAATGTTGGCTGAGGGCGGAGGAGTCGTGGCAATGGGGGGCAGGGGAGTCGTACCTGACCCCAAGGATAGGGAAATCACCTGAGAACCCGGTTGATTAATCTGTCCCAAGGTGAATCCAGAACGAGGGGTCATGGAAATCACCACCGTTTGGTCGTCAGCTTGTTGCACATCAAAACGGGTAAAGGGACTATTTCCCCCTGTAGGCATCTGAGGCGGATTTTGTCCTAAGCGAGCGGGAGATAATCTTAAGGTATAGACGGCAGCATTGGGCCAGTCCCCCACCGCATTCATTCGGCCACTGGCACGAATCACCAATTGGGCATTCGTGCTATTGCCAGACACCTCGATCGCCTGAATCAGGGGCGGTTGACTCGGATCGGGGACATTGGGATCGGGGGCTTCAATCTCGCGACCAGCCGGCCAAGGGTTAGCACTAGCCACATCGGTTCCACTCCCCGCTCTGGGAATCAGCACCACCCCTAAACGATTGGGTAAGGCTTGCCAATCTGCACTATTGGGGTTGACATTGAGAGTAATGCGGGTTCCCGTCTCATCCCCCTCTAAGGGGCTGAGAATTAGTTGATTGACCCCTCGGCTATTAATATTTAAGCGTCTGGGGTTCAAATTATCGGGGACACTCACCCCTTCAAGGTCGATTTCAATTTGACGCTGATCTGAAGAGCGCTCAACCCTAGCAATTTCCGGTTGGTTGGTGGTGCGAATGAAAAACCCATCACCGGTGATGCGAACGGCTTCAATTTTATTTCCGGTGGTGCTGCGGTTTGGAGAGGGTTGTTGAGCCACCGGCCGAGAAGGAGGAGGTGAAGTTAAGGTGGGCTGAGGATTGGAGCGTGTTGGGGTGCTACTCTCTCGTTGGGGTTGGGGCAGTTGCACCGTCCATCGGGAAGGAGAATCTCCCACAAATCTGACTTGAGAGGGGTCGAGGGTGTAGCCAGAGTTTAATTCAATGACGATGCGGGTGGTGTTGCGCTCAAATTGTCCGGTTCTGACTTGTTTAATGCCTGGGGTTGAGACCAGTTGGGAGCGAATTTGATTGCCCAAACTGGTTCCCGGCAGATCGATCACTAAGCGGGTGGGATTAAAAATCAGTTGAGCGCTGGGTTGAACTCGACCATTGGTGGCAAATTCCAGACGATTGTTTCTGGCATCAAACCGCCAATATTGTAAACTGGCTGCTTGGACTGGAGCTGACCAAAGCCAGAGTCCTAAAAGGCTAGATAATAACCAATGCAGTTTCACAGATGGGCCTCTAGAAGAGTGACTAAATTTCATGACGGTTGATTGGGAGGAGTCTGTAAGTAACAGTCAAGTCACTATATTACAAGTGCTGACCAAAAAAAAGATGGGGGGCAATCCCGGTGAAGATCGCGATTAGATCGCGATTCTCACGGTATGATTGCACCCCCATAATTGTTGTTTCAATGCTGATTGTAATGCCGATGGGCGGCGATCGCCTGAATTATTTGCTCGATTCTGATTCGGCGATCGCTGCGGGTTCTTTGCTCGGTTCCCCACTGGATGGTTCTGAGGGTTCTGATTGTTGAAACGCCACTCGCAATAAGGGGGGCGCAACAAACGTGGTCAAAATGACCATCACAATAATCGCCGCATCCAACGATTCAGGTAGGACACCACTGGCAGAACCGACTCCAGCAAAGACTAATCCGACTTCGCCCCGTGGAATCATCCCCACACCAACGGCAATCCGATTAACCGGTTCACCACCGAAGAGGGTAAATCCACTGACTACTTTACCAATAATCGCCACGACCACCAGGAAACTAGCAATAATTAGGCCTTCCCGGTTACTGGGAACCGCAGGGTTGAGAACCGAGAGATCGGTTTGCGCCCCCACGGTGACGAAGAAGACGGGAACGAGCATAAATCCGATGGGTTCCACTAATTCTTCCAGTTCTCGATGTTTTTCCGTTTCTCCCAAAATTAGACCGGCGGTAAAGGCTCCTAAGATGGCTTCGAGTTGAATAACTGCACCGATATAGGCAAAGATAAAGGCGATAATTAATCCACCAATTAAGAGGGTTCCTGGAGTCGTCAGTTTATTCAGTAAACCCATAAAGTAGGGCATGACCAGGCGACCCAAGATAATCGAACCAATCAGGAAAGCCGCAGCACTAATCACCAGATAAATAATGCTGGAGACTTCCACTTCTCCTTTTTCTGCTAAAGAGGCGACGATCGCCAGAATAATAATGCCGAGGATATCATCTAATACAGCCGCACCGATAATGATTTGTCCTTCTTTGTCATTCAAACGTTTAATTTCTGCCAGCACTTTCGCTGTAATTCCAATACTGGTGGCGGTTAAGGCTGCACCGGCAAAGATAGCGGGAATATTGGGCACATGGAAAAAATAAATCAGTCCTAATGTACCCGTTAAAAACGGGACAACAACTCCAGTAATGGCCACTAAGGCTGACTGGACTCCGGCATCAATAAGTTGTTTTAAATCTGATTCTAAACCAATTTGAAACAGGAGAAAAATAACCCCTAATTCTGATAAAACGGAAATCACTTCACTTTGAGCCAGAAAAACACCATCGGCTGCTTCTGGGGTTAAACCGGCTGTTTTTTCCAGCACTGCAACAATCAGGGATTCATCCGCACCTGCTCCGCCTTCTGGAAAAACCAGTAATTTAAGGACGGAAACTCCAATGACAACCCCTCCTAAAAGTTCTCCAAGGACGGGAGGTAAATCGAGGCGAGCGCATAATTCACTACCGATTTTACTGGCAAGATAGATGGTAACGAGGCTCAGAAGAACCCCAGCTAAGACGAGGGTAGCACTGGGAGCTTCGGCTTCGGTTGCTGTGGCTAACAAGGGGGTGAGGCTGGTTGGGGTGTGAGAACACACCCAAGGGAGTATTTCAACCATTATGTTATTTAACTCATCGATGTCTACTGTACAGGTTCTTTACAAATGTAAAGCAAATATGAAAAAAAACGAAAGTAAGAGTTTCACATGATTGTGATTAGAATACACGATGATGTAAGCTCGGCATTTGTCGGCGTACTTGTTCTAAACGGTCGGGATGAATTTCGGCGATCGCCACTCCCGGTTCTTCTCCTGCATCAGAGAGAATAATCCCCCAAGGGTCGATAATCATGGCATGGCCATGGGTTTTGCGCCGAGCGTAATGGCAACCGGTTTGGGCAGGAGCGATACAATAGCAGGTATTTTCAATAGCTCTGGCTTGCAGCAACACTTGCCAATGATCTTTACCGGTATAAGCGGTAAACGCCGCCGGAACAAACAAAACTTCTGCTCCTCGCTGGGACAAGGAGCGGTACAACTCCGGAAAGCGCACATCATAACAGACAGATAAGCCTAAGCAACCCAAGTGTTCTGATTCGTAGATGGGGGGGAGTTGGGTTCCCGCTTGCACAGTTAAGGATTCTTGGTAGGTATTTCCGTCAGGGACGTTGACATCAAACAAGTGGACTTTTTGGTATCGGGCCAACTCTTCACCGTTGGGGTCAATCAACAAGGCTGTATTGTGGACTTTATCGCTGCTCACCGGGATGGGAAATCCGCCTCCTAGGAGGGTCACTTGGAACCGTTGAGCCATAGTTTTGAGAAATTTCTCAGTTTGTTCGGCGATCGCCCCGGCTTGGGCAACTTTCTCCGCTTCAATGCCCATGAAGGAGAAGTTTTCCGGTAAGCCGATCAGTTCTGCTCCTTGACGTTTGGCTAAGTCAATGAGGTCTTCCGCTTGGCTAAGATTGTTCTCCAGATCTGGCTCACTGGTCATCTGGATAGCGGCTGCGAGATAGGGTTTCATGGTCTGAACTGGATGTGAGGAATAAACCATCTAGGATACCCTTTGGATGAGCATTAGGGAAAGATGGTCAGAGAGTGGAGCGCGAGGGAATGGGGAATGGGGAATGGGGAATGGGGAATGCCAGAAAATTCTATTTTTTTAACTTGTCACTATTGGGGCATTTAACTGGGACATATCGAGGGTTGAGTCTTCAGAGTTGGCGGATAAGGCTTCAGGAGAGACGGGGATTAATTGGACGGCGCAGGCTTTGAGTTCCGGTTGTCCGGAACTGGGGCAAGCTTCGGGATGGGTTAACATATTGGCTTCCGTGCGATCGCCCCACATAGCGCCCCAATGCATGGGTGCAAACACGGTTCCCTTAGTAATATTTTTGGTGAGTTTCGCCGGAAACCGACACCAGCCGCGCCGCGATCGCACATCCACCATCATCCCCTCCGTAATCCCTAACTGCTCCGCATCATAAGGATGAACCTCAATCTCTGCTTCTGGATGCATCTTCTGAATCTTATCAATGCGACCCGTCCGGGTTAACGTATGCCAATGGCCATAGAGCCGTCCCACCGTCAGTACAAACGGATACTCGCCATCCGGCGGTTCCGCCAGTCCCCGCGAATGGAATGCAGCAAATCGTGCCCGACCATCAGGGGTATTAAAACGCAAATCCGTATACATGCGAGCTTGCGGTTCTCCCCCTTCTGTGCAAGGCCATTGCAGCGGCCCTTCATTGCGTAATCTTTCGTAAGTAATTCCCCTCTGTTCGCAGGGGCGATTCGCCGTCAGTTGGATAAATTCATTACGCACCGCTTCCGAATCTGCAAAATCAAACTGCTGCTCAAAGCCTAATCTGCGTCCCACTTCGGCAAAAATTTCCCAGTCGGGACGCGCATAACCCGGAGCCGGTCGAAACGCCGGACAGAGCGTCACACGGCGCTCCGAATTCGTCATCGTTCCCGTCTTCTCGCTCCACTGAGCTGCGGGCAGCAACACATGGGCATATTGGGCCGTTTCTGTGGGATAATATGCATCTTGGTATATGGTGAAAGGCGATCGCAACAACGCCGCCTTTGTCCGCTCCAAATCCGGCATACTCACCGCCGGATTCGTCGCCGCAATCCACAAAACCCCCACCCGGTCTTGTTCCAACCCCTGAATCATCTCCCAAGCAGACAACCCCGGTTGAGGATGAATACTACCCGGAGTTAACCCCCAGAGTTGCTCCACCTCCCGGCGATGCTGTTCATTCTTCACCAACCGATACCCCGGCAAAATATGGGCCAGTCCCCCCGCTTCCCGGCCACCCATCGCATTCGGTTGCCCCGTAAGCGAAAACGGGCCAGCTCCCGGTTTACCCATATTCCCGGTCATTAAATGCAGATTAATCAACGTCCGATTCTTCGCCGTCCCTTCCGAAGACTGATTTAACCCCATCGACCACAGAGACAGCACCCGCTTCGACTCTCCCCACCAGCGAGCAGCCTGTTCCAAATCTTCCACCGAAATCTCGCAATTTTGCGCCACTAATTCCGGGGGATAAGACTCGATAACCTGAGCATAATCAACAAACCCCGTGGTTTGTTCGTCGATAAATAGGGAATCAATCAATCCCCACTTCTGCAATAAATGGGCAATGCCATTCATTAAATCAATATCCGTTCCCGGCTTAATCGCCAAATGCAAATCAGCCGCTTCTGCCGTTTGCGTCTTGCGCGGGTCAACCACAATCAATTTCACCTCTTTATTTTTCTTGTGATAAACCCGCAAGCGGTTAAAAATAATTGGGTGACATTCCGCCGTATTCGTACCAATTAAAAACGCACAATCGGTGAGTTCCAAATCATCATAGCAACAGGGCGGGCCATCCGAACCCAAACTTTGGATATATCCCGACACTGCCGAAGACATGCACAAGCGCGAATTGGCATCAAAATTATTGGTTTTCAGGCAACCTTTGAGCAACTTTTGGGCAATATAATAATCTTCCGTTTGGAACTGTCCCGACCCATACATACAAATAGCATGGGGGCCTTGAACTAAGCGCGTCGTCTTAATTTTGCCCACAATGCGCTGGAGCGCTTCATCCCAGGTGACTTTACGAAATGGCTCATCTAAAGACTCGCGCATCATGGGCGTTTTGAGGCGATTTTTATCTAAAGATTCACTAATAGTTGCGCCTTTAACACAAACTTTCCCAAGACTAGAGGGATGGGATTTATCTCCCATAACTTTCCAGATGGGATTACCATCTTTGTCTCGGTTGGTGGCTTTACCAGGAACAGCAGGAGGAGAAGCTTCGAGACCGCAACCGACTCCACAGTAGGGACAGAGGGTTTTGTATACCATAGTGTTCAATTAAAAATTAAAAATTAAAAATTAAAAATGGGGGAGTGGGGGGATGGGGGGATGGGGGGATGGGGGAATGGGGAGATGGGGGAATGGGGGGATGGGGTGATGGGGAGATGGGGGAATGGGGTGATGGGGGGATGGGGTGATGGGATGATGGGGAGACACAGATACCTATTGCCTATTGCCTATTGCCCATTGCCTATTGCCCATTGCCTATTGCCTATTGCCCATTGCCTATTGCCTATTGCCCATTCCCTATTGCCTATTCCCATTCCCTATTCCCTATTCCCTATTCCCCATTCCCCATTCCCTTATTCGGCCGCAATGGGTTCCACGTGGGGAACAGTCGTGGCTTCCATTTCTCCTTCGTGGTGGTCGGCGAAGGAGCCTTTGGGTTCTTTGAGGAAGAAGGCGCAGAGGAAGGCGACGATGAGACTGGCGACTCCTAGGACTTCAAAGAAGACTCGGTTACCCACATCTCCGGAGGGGAGCAAGCTAAAGAGGGTGAGGTAAGCGACGGCTCCGACGTTGCCGTAGGCTCCGACATTACCGGCAATTTGTCCAGTGACGCGGCGTTTAACGAGGGGAACCATGGCGAAGGTGGAGCCTTCTCCCGCTTGCACGAAGAAGGAACACATCATGGTGAGCATGACAGCGAGGGGTAAAAACCAACCGCCGGTAACGCGGCCCATCATCAGATAGGCAATACCCATACATCCGGTCAATACTGCCATAGTCATTTTACGGCTTCCGAGGCGATCGGAGATTAAACCGCCTCCAGGACGGGACATTAAGTTCATGAAGGCATAACTGGCAGCAATCATACCGGCGGCTTGTTTGCTGAGGCCAAAGGTTCCTTCAAAGAAGGCGGGGAGCATGGAAACAACTGCGAGTTCTGAGCCAAAGTTGACAATATAGGTGAGTTCTAAGAGGGCAACTTGGGAGAAGTCATAACGGTCTTCGGCTGGATAGCGCTTTTTGCCGAGCATGAGTTCTTTGTTTACGTCCCAGCAGTTATAGGCTTGGAAGAGATAGAGACCGAGTAAACAAGCCCAAACAATATAGAGTTGGGACGTATTGAGAAAGCCGACTTTACTTAAGCGCCAAGCGAGAACAGCCAGAATGCCAGAGAGGGGAATATTCATCAGCATTAGGAACCAAAAGTCTTTTTTGGTGGTGACTTCTAGGCCGGTAGCTTTCTTGGGCTTTTGATAGACTTTGCCAGGGGGAGTGTCTTGGACGCTGAAGAAGTAGAGGACTCCATAGAGGGCGGCAATAATTCCGGTTCCGGCAATGGCGAGTCGCCAGTTGATGAGGCTACCGGCTCCGAAGGTGAGAATGGCGGCAATGGTGGGTAGGGTGAAGGCGGAAGCAGCAGAACCAAAGTTTCCCCATCCTCCATAGATGCCTTCAGCGAGACCAATTTCTTTGGGGGGGAACCATTCGGCAACCATGCGAATGCCAATGACGAAACCTGCACCGACGATGCTGAGGGCGAGTCGGCTAATGACCAGTTGGCTAAAGTTTTGGGCGCTGGCGAAGGCGATGCAGGGAATGGCTGCATAGACGAGCAGGACAGAGTAGGTGATTCTGGGCCCGTATTTGTCCAGGAGCATCCCGATGATAATCCGGGCGGGTACGGTGAGGGCGACGTTACAGATGGCAAGGGTGCGAATTTGGCCGACTTCGAGACCGAAGTCTTCTCTAACGGCGGTGGCTAGGGGGGCGAGGTTGAACCAAACGACGAAGGAGAGGAAGAAGGCGAACCAGGTCATGTGCAGAATTTTGTATCTGCCCTGGAATGACCACATTTCTTTGAGCATGACGATGAATTAAGTAATGAGTAATTGAGTAAGAAGTAATGAGTAAGGGGTAAGGGGTAAAACCGGGTTTTTCCTATTCCCTATTCCCTATTCCCTATTCCCTATTTCCCTGTCCAGGGACTGACTTCGAGGACTCCAGTGGGAGCCATGACGACGAGGAAGGGGGCAGCGCTGGAGCTGTTTTCGGTTTGGGCTAGGGTGGCGAGGGGGGTTTCGCTGAGGTGGTCGGAGGCGAGGGAGTTTAGGGGGGTGTATTTGGCGATCGCCCCTTCTTGGTTAACCTCCACCTGATACACTAAACTCTCGGAGAAGGTGGGCGCAGTTTGCCAACTGCTATCGATTTGCTCATAAAGTTCGGAGCCTAGCTTGGTGAGAGTTGCTTCATCAACCATGGCAAGGGCTTCAGGCTCTACGGTTTCGGTCATAACTACAGGAGTTACTGGAGTGCTACTGGCACTAGCAACAATGACTTCTTCCGGTTCCGGTTCTGGCGCGACGGTTTCGGCGACTTCGGTTTCGGCGGAAGCGGCTTGGGCTAACAGATGATTCCAACGACTGGCCATCAGTCCAGTAAATATCACCACACCCACTAAGCTTAAGCTTTTTAACAAGACAGACTCAACGGGGGAAAGACGGTTGTGATGTGCAGACATTTTTGCGATACTCCGAAATAAGACTAAAATTTGTGGGCTGGGGAAACTCCCCCAGTTTTTTTATGGCTTCTAAACGTCAAGAACAATGTCTCCGACGGGATGAGCGCTACAGGTGAGGATGACTTCCTCCTGTTTACCCAAAGCTTGAGGGTCTTGGAGATAGCGAACTTCTCCAAAAACCAAGTGTTGTTGACAGGTTCCACAAGTTCCAGAACGGCAACTCGAATCTAGGTCAATACCTGACCGTTCTGCGGCTTCCAAGATGGACTCGCCCTCATAACAGGTGAAGGTTTTACCCATTTTGGTTAATTGCACCGTTCCCACAGGGGGTGCAACCGGTTCAGAGGTGTGAGATTTTTTCCCATTGCCGTTAACTTCTGGGTTCACTGGGGCTACATAGCCCGGTTTCGGTTGGGCCCCAAATTGCTCAACAAGCAGGTTGCGTAAGACGGGTTTGAGGTCTTCGCAGGGGATACCTTTCATGACTTTTTCGCCCAGTTGTGCTTCTTTGCCGACTTTTCCCCCCATGAAGATATCAACGGCTTCTACGCTTTTCCCGTCTTTGCGGGTTTTGGTTCCCATTAAGCCGATATCGGCGACTTGGGGTTGTCCGCAGGAGTTGGGGCATCCTGTCCAATGGATGCGAACCGGTTTTTCTAGGGTTAATTCCTGACTCAGTTCTGCAATCATAGCGTTGGCCTGATTTTTGGTTTCAATCAAGGCAAATTTGCAGAATTGGGAACCGGTACAGGAGACGAGGGCGCGGGAGAGGGGGTCGGGGTTGAGGCTGAATTTCTCTAATAGAGGTTCAGCGAGGAAGGCTTCTAGACGGGAGTCGGGAATGTTCGGAATAATGGCATTTTGTTCGACAGTGAGCCGAATTTCTGCATTGCCGTATACCTCAGCAAGCCGGGCGAGTTCAAACATATCGGGGGCATAGAGCCGACCGACGGGAATGTGCAGTCCAACATAGTTGAGTCCAGCTTGTTTTTGCGGGTAAACTCCGATGTGGTCGCGCTTGTCCCAGTCGAATTCGTCTTTGGGGGCGGCTTCTTGGAGACGTTTGCCGAGTTGTTCTTCGACGGTGGCTCGGAAGCGTTCGATTCCCCATTCGTCAATGAGCCACATGAGTCTGGATTTTTGGCGGTTTGCCCGCAGTCCATGGTCTCGGTAGACTTCGAGAATGGCGCGGCTGACGGCTACGCAGTCATTGGGTTCTATCCAAGCGTCTAGGGGAATGGCGGCTTCGCAGCGTTTGCCGGAGAAGAAGCCGCCGACGATAACGTTGAAGCCGAGGATACTGTCTTTGTAGGCGGGAACGTAGGCGATGTCGTTGATTTCGGCATGAACGGAGTTGTCTCGGCCGCCGGCGATCGCAATGTTGAATTTTCGAGGTAAATTAGTAAACTCAGGGTTCCCTTGACCAGAATTAGTAATCATGTCCTGGGTTGCCTGCACCAGGGGGCGGGTATCAATCAGTTCAGCGCCATCAATGCCAGCGACGGGAGAACCGGTGATATTTCGCACATTATCCATCCCCGATTGTATGGAAGTTAAGCCCACTTGCTCGAATTTCTGGAAGATTTGGGGAATGTCTTCTAGGCGAATACCTCGCAGTTGCAAGTTTTGCCTTGTGGTAATATCGGCATTGCCGTCTTCTCCATATTTTTGGGTAATTTCGGCTAAAGTTCGCATTTGTTCGCTGGTGAGGATACCATTAGGCATCCGCATTCTGAGCATGAATTTGCCGGGGGTGACGGGCCGGAAGAAGATTCCCAGCCATTTGAGCCGTTGGTCGCGGTCAGTTTCGTCTATGGATTCCCACCCAATTTGGGCAAATTGTTCGAGTTCCTCTTTGACGGCTAATCCGTCTTTTTCGGCCTTAAATCGTTCAAATTTATTGAGTTTTTCGGTGGAGGGAACGGTGGTCATAGATAAAGAACCTCTTTAAGTTCGGTAAGAATTGATCTGGGTCTGCTCCGCCGTGAATTAGCTAGTATGTTAGGGAGATCGATCGCAAGGTTTCGTATTTCAAATTACAAAATATTTATTTTTATGAAGTTCTTGTATGATAAAAGTGCAAAACTTACATAAGTAATTCAAGTGTGAAGGTCTCAAACCCCGATTCAATAGGGGTTAAAGGTGCAAAATGACTGAAAACGCGCTGGTAAAGAACGGCAAAGAATCTGTAGAACCCATTAATTACAGTAAGGACTAGGATCAATGGCAGAGGATCTAAACAAACCACAAACAGAAGAGTCAATTGAAGAAGATCCTTTAACACAACTGCGGAATCTACTTATCCCACCGGAATCTTATGAGTTGCAAAGCAAACAAAAAGAATTGCAAGAGCTGAAGCAAGAATTGGCAAGCTTACAGAAGAAAGGGCCGGATGTGCAGGAGTTAACGCGGGTGTTAGTGCCGGTGGTGGGGGAGGAGGTGAAGCGGTATTTAATGCGATCGCCCACTAGCCTGATGCAATGGCTTCATCCAGCCTTGACTAGCACCATTAAAGACAACAAGCAGGAAATTGCCGAAACCCTGATTCCTCTGATGCCGAAACAGAATCAGGGGATGCTCTCTCCAGGAAATTGGGATCGGCTGTTGGATGAACTGCTGCGGGGAGTTGATGAGCGGATTGAAGAGTCCTTGAAAGAGTCGGATGAGCGAACCCGTAAGCAGTTCGATCGCTGGCTACGGACGGATCTGATGGAGTATATTGAAACTCACTCGGAGGATGTGGTGCATCTGATTTTACCTCAGTTAGTGCCGCCGTTGCAAAAGCAACTTAAACGCGCCCTCCAACCCTATTTAGAACAGCAACAGGAACTACTCGAAAGCCAATTACAGCAGCAGTTAACGGAGTGGATGACGCAACGACTGCAAGAGTCGCGGGAAGAGTTGGTAAGGTTGCTGACTCCCAAGGAGCAGCCTGCGTTGCCTTCGGTGGAGGATCTGCAACCGGCGATCGCCGCTCAGGTGAACACTCAATTGTCTGAGAAGTTATCAGAGTATGTGCAAAACCAAACATTACCGGATTCTTCGGAGCTGGTAAAAAGTTTGCAACCGACGCTAGAGAGCTTAATTGGACAACGGGTGGAGCAGGTACAAGGGGAATTATTGGGACAGATCAACCTGCCGGAAAATCCGGATATGCAACAGCTCGAATCTGCCCTATTGAGTCAGTTAGAAGGATTAGTGCAAGCCAAAATTGATAGTCGCGTAGAAGCGCTAGTTGCAGAAAAGATCGAAACTGCCTTAGCCGGATTGCCTCCAGCACCTGAACCCTCGGAACAACGCACACCAGAAGAGTTAATGGAACTGCTCAGTCCCCAAATTGAGGAGTTAATCGCCGCTAAAGGGGGGACTGGAGAGGGAGAAAAAGCACCCCATGTACCGGCTACCTTGGTGTTTAAGGAAAAAGTGGAAAACCTGCGCTCTGGCGGTATTTCTAAGGTTTGGCTGGCGGCTCTGGCTTGGGTGGTGGCGATCGCCCTGTTGCCATTAGGCTGGTTTGCCTATCGCTCGATGCGGGAAACCCGGTTAAGTCGCCAAATTACAGAAGTTTTGGCGGCTTCACCCACCCTTGCGCCCTATCGCTTAGATGCACAAGTGAGAGGGGATGAGGTGACGTTAACCGGACAATTGCCCGATCCGAGTTTACAAGCAACCGTAGAACGGGTGATGGAGGAAAATGCCCCGAATTTGGAGTTAGAGAATCAGGTAGAAATTATTGCCCCCCCTCCCACACCGGAAGAAATTCAAGCAGAGGTCACCAGGGTAGAGGCAACATTGGATCAGTTAGATGGTATTTCCATTTCGGCTGAGTATGCCAATGGGGAAGTTACGGTAACTGGGACGGTGATTCAAGCTGCTGATGCTACTCGCATCACTCAAGCGTTTACGGAAATTCCCGGAGTCGAAGCGGTAACTAATACGGTGCAAGTGCAACCCCCACAAATTCCGATTCGCATTTATTTTACCGTCAATTCCGCCCAGTTACCGACGACAGATATCCGAGTAAAAATTATTCCCTTGGTAACGCTGTTGAAACGCTACCCCGAATTAAACCTGAAAATTGCCGGCCATATTAGTCCCGATCAGGAAGAAGAAAACGGTCAAACCTTGAGCCGTCAACGGGCGGAAGCGGTGCAAAAGGTGCTGATTCAGCAGGGCATCGATCCCAAGCGGCTTCAGGTGGAGGCGATCGCCTATCCGCCAGCCGATGTCAACCCTAACCAAGCGGATTGGCTCAAGCGAGCTGTTGTTTTTTATCCCCAGTAATATCAAGTTCGCTTATTCATGTCCGCGAAGCGGAAATACCCTAATTAAAAATCCAGGGAGCAAGATGCTCCCACTCCAGTCATATCAAAGAATTTGAGGAGTGCGGGCATCTTGCCCGCTTCTTAACAAATTTTCATGTCCGCTTGCGGAAACCGGACTTGATATAAGGAGAGGAAGATAGAGATTTTACAGGGAGTCGGGATCGATATCGAGCTGTCGCAGTTTATCCCGTAGTTGTTGTAATTCTCATTCTAGAAGTCTTGCAGGGTTAGCGATCGCGATCGCCGAAAGTGACAGCAGAGGGTTCAGGAGAAGGCGATCGCATTTGTGGCGTTATTTCCAAGAGAACTCATCTTTGAAGTTACCTGTAACCCAGCCAATTCTTTCTAAATCGTGCCACAACCACCGATAAACCATCTTAGTTACTGGATAGCATCCTAAAGAATCTTCTCTCATATGAATATAAGGATAAATTGGCTCACTGCAATCTCGTAAATGTAAGCGATCTTGCACTATCTTCCGAGACAAGTGAGGCAAGCGGGAATCTTCCCTTAATAACCTTTGGTCGCCCAATTTAAAATCTACACGATTTTTAGAACCTTTAGGCAAGGGAACCCAACACCAACTAATACTAACTGAGCCTCGCTTATGTTTAGGGGGTGTAACCACACCTACGATTTTAGCAGGTAGGATTGATGCAAGTTGTAACTCTGGTAGAAGATGACTGAACCAAGTATCAAGCAACTGTTGATAGCTATCAATTGCTTTTTGATAAACATCTTCTACATATTCAAGCACAATCTCAGGAGAGACTATATCAGTTTCACAGAAATATCTGAATGTGGATGGAAGAGTTAAATAAGTTTCATCTTGTGAACGACTTTTGTTTAATTGATCTTCTAATTGACTGATGCAAAATTTAATCATTGGTGAAGCTTTAGAAATTTCTAGTTTATCTAACCTAGATTCAATCTCATCTATCCGAATTGGTTCAAAATCAGGGTAACGTATTCCTGTTACATATAAGGCTCCATGCCAAGCTGCCTCGAAAGAAAGATAACTTCCTGAAACAGGAATAGATCTCTGGTTTATCAATTTAGACAGTTTTTTAGTAATAGTTTGAAAACTTTTCTTCCAAACCCAAGAAGGTTTTGGTTCATATGGCATACAGTTAATATTCCATCCTTCATCTAAAAGAGTTCTAAGTTCTGAATCATAACTAGAATTTCTACTTGCAAAATATTGACTTACTCCTGGAGGCAAACAAACAACATTATCACCCATTTTATCACCGAAGTAGTAGGCAATGACCATAGAAGTTAGAGTAATGTCATCCGTCCATTTTGCATCAACCATAGCCGTGCCTATCCTAGGGAAATCACCATCTTTAGTGAAGGTAATGACTAATTGACTGAGAGAACCAATTCCTATTGACCAACTCTGCATCGCAACTCGAAATAGTTTGCCAATTCTCAGAGCAGAAAGTGCTGGATTTTGTATGCCAAAATCCCAATCTAACATTTTTTGATGAAGTATCTGGGATGCACTAAATGAATTTTTTTAACAATTTTTGCAAACTCATGAGTTATACTTTCTGGCAACTCAGCATCATGTAGATCGACAAGTTTTACTTGAAAAAATTCTCGCATCAACGGATGCAGTTGATAGCGCTCTTCCTCCACCCGTTGCAATAAGCTCAATTCCACCAAGCCTGCTTGCCAGTCCTCTAAATCTTCCTCATCTACCTCCGAATGAATCGTTTCTACCCATGACCAAGTTATCGGTGCTGGAGCAAACAAACTCAGCAACCGTCCCAACTCCTTCTCTTCTTCTGTCAAGTCTTGCCAACTCAACTCAAACGCCGCAGCTACCCCCCGCTCGGCCGTCATCTCCGCCGACCTATCCTGCAAAGAGCGATGCTCTAATCCCAACCGCTCCCGCATCTTCAGCAACGATAAATCCCGTTTCTTGGCCAAATACCGTCCCACCAACTCCAACGCCAAGGGTAAATAGCCCACATCCGCACACAGGGCTTTCGCTGTCTCCCACTCCCGCTCTATCCGCTCCCCTCCCACAAATGACACCAATAACTCCAATGCCGCCTCTGCTGTCAACACCTGCAACTCTAGGCGTTGAAAGGATTCCCACTTTTGCTTGCGCGTGGTCACCAACACCTTAAACCGTCCATCCGACGGCAGCACTCCCTCAATCGTCTCGTACTCCTGCACATCATCAAACACCACCAGCACCTTACCCTCTGGCTTCCAGTGCTGCCAACAGTAATCTACCCGCTCTTTCAAACTCCACTCTTCCGAAGGATTCAAATCCAGCCGCGACCTAGCAAAGCTCAAAAACTGCACCGCCACATCCACACCGCGCCCCTCCAACCAGCACACTCCCCCCGGATAAGCTTTTTCCAGAAACCGACGAGCATACTGTAATGCCAACTCCGTCTTGCCAATTCCCCCCATCCCCGTCACCGAAGTAATCGCCACCCGCTCCGTTCTCTGGAGCTGCTCGTGTAACCGCTCCATCACTTCATCCCGTCCCACAAACACCCTAGCCCCCGTCAGTGGCAAGTTCTGCGGAACCCCTACCGGTAGGGGTTTTGGGGGTTGATGGACAATCTTACCAATGGCCGTCCCCACTGGCCCCTCGAAATTCATCTGTATTTCTGGCTTAGACTCCTCTTCCGGCATAACCGGTTAACCTCCAGTCCTCAGTAATCTCTTTCCTACCCATCAGTTCAAACTGCTCAACGAACGAACAGTAACACGACCTCCAATCACAGCATCAAGCTGTATCTGATAGCCATACAGCAGACTCATCCCAACCAAAGGCGTAGTCTCCGAGGCATTGATATCAATTTGTCGAATCTCTCCATCCCAATTTACAGAACCACGGTAAACATCAAAAACACAACTGCTTCCGTCGCCTAAAGTGCCTTCTTCCCGCCTGTAAGCTCTGAGTTGGAGATCGGTCAGCACCGATACAGGCAAAGTTAGAAAACCAGTAAAACCCGTATCAATCACAGCATCAATAACTTGCCTTTGCGAACCCACATTACCCACCACCAGCCGGAGTATGGCCTCGCAATTGTGATTAACTATTCCCTGCATCATAATGTTACAGTAAGCGACCGACTCCAAAGCGATGAACACCCTTGTATCCAATGCGAACGCACCAGATTTGTGCATCCGGGTATCGTTCCATTAATCGATCCGAAGCCGTCATGGTATCCTCTGCTAGTTCAAATGCTCCAGTCTCCAGATCGATCGCCACAATCTTGCCATAATTGCCTTCCTCAACTTGAGGACGCACCTGAGATTGATAAATCTCATTCCCCCGTCGCGCAAATTCTTCCTTACCGTAGCGAAATGATTCAACTGTCATCAGTCTAACCTCATGCTTTTCTAAAAAGGGCATTATGGATTCTGGAACCCTTCATAAGCTGCCACGAAAATATTCACATAAGCATTATCCGTCAGTTCCTTCAGCGCCTCGACTCCTCCAGCCTTCAACGCTGCCATTACTCGCTCCTTGAGCGCCGGATTTTTCTCTATCCCGTTCACTGCAACCTCAATCTCTGCCTGAGTCTCCGCAGGCAAGTCCTCCGGGTAGGAGCGATTGAGCAATTGCAGTAACTGCTGAATTTCAGCCGCCGAATCCGCCAGACTCTGCTTCAGATTAACATTTACCGTCCCCGCTTTCCCTACTGCGCTATTCACAGAACTTTTGAAGTTCATCTGCACTTCGATATTAGTTGGGGCATTTTGAGAGGCTTCATTGCTCATACAAGTCATTCTCTATATTGCTAGATTGTTAGTCTAAAGTTTAACCGAAATTCAATGGACGAAACAACACTAACCGATCCAACCGACTTGATATTACAGGGAGTCGGGATCGATATCGAGCTGTCGCAGTTTATCCCGTAGTTGTTGTAATTCTAATTTCGCTCGTTCTGCTCGTTGCTGCTCTCGTTCTGCTCGCTCGCTTGGTGTGGGTATCCAGTTGCCATCTGCATCGCAGAAACGCAACCATAACCCCTCCACTCCCTCATATTCTCCTTGCCATAGTGCCAAACCTAAACCTAATTCTTCTAACCACACCTTCTTTTCCGATAAATCCAGGGGTTCGTATCTGCCAGCATTGAGGATAAACCCCCGCAACTGATTTTGATAGCGATCGTAAATCAGATAATAGGGAACCTGTAAAATTTGTTCGTAAACTTCCCATTTTGTCGGTGGTTTTTTCTCTTCACGCTCTGTACGTCCTAAATCTTCATCTTCCGTTCCTGGGGAGGCTAACTCAATCACCAGAAAGGGACTGATTTCTTCTTGCCAAATCACATAACTGAGGCGTAACTCTTGTTGATTTCGGCTACGCTTGGCTCCCAACACCACAAACCAATCGGGGCGTTTGTACCAGAGGGGATGATTGCTGTCATAGTAGAGATTGAGATCGCTGGCGATAAAATAGTCTTGTTCTTGGTAGCAGGGAGATTGACAAGTTTGGGTGAGTAAATCGGGTTGGTAGTCATGAAATTCATCAGGCAATCCAGGTTCCTCCGGGTTTTCGCTGGGTAGCTCATACATGGTGGGCAGGGATTTCTGCTTGGGATGGGGATAGAGTTGAATCATGGCTGTCTAGATCTAGCACGGATAACAAACTTGAACACCATTTTAGCTTGGCGATAAGGGCTAACTTGGGTGGAAAAAAGCATAGATTGGATGCATAAAGCTCATAGGGTTATAATTTTTGTTGTTTCCATTACTAAAATCGAGAGAAAACTTGCTTAGGGTGACTGGATACTCTAAAAAAAATTCAACATAATATTTGAGTCGTACTATATGAAAAGGTTAAAAACGGCGATCGCGTCTCAGGGCCACCATGATGGAGAACAAGAGGATCAGTTGTATCTTGAGTTTCAGCATCAGGTGCAGGTTTGGCAAGAAGGAATAGGGGACGATCGCCGATTAGAGCTATTGGATTTAGGGTTAAGGGTTTTGCGCTCTGGGGATTTTCAGATGCGGTGGGATGTGGCGAAGCTGTTACCCAAGTTGGGATCGAGGGCGATCGCCCCATTATTGCAACTTTTGGCAGATGAAGAGGAGGATGAAGAATTACGGTGGTTTGCGGGCAGTATTTTGGAGAAGTTTAACCAACCGGTGGTGATTGCAGGGTTGCTAGAGGTTTTAAGAACGACTGAGAGTGAAGAATTACGCGCTTTGGGCGCTGATATTCTCAGTAGTTTTGGTGATTCTGCCCTGGCGGTGTTGCAAGAGTTACTGGAAAATCCGATGACGAGGGAGTTGGCGGTGGGCGCTCTGATTCGGATTCGCCATCCAGAGGTGATTTCTGCTTTGTTAAAGGTGGTTCCGGATGAGAATCCCCAGGTGTATACTTTGGCTCTGGAGGGATTGAGTTATTTTCAAGATCCCCGTGTGGTTCCGGCTTTGATGATGGGGTTGGAGCATGTGATGGCAAGGGTGCGCTCTGCTGCGGTGGTGGGGTTAGGATTGCGCTGCGATCGCCATTCCCTAAGTCTGGTATCGAAGGAGCAGGTGGTTGGGAAGTTGCGCGATCGCCTCTGGGATTTCGATCTGCAAGTGTGTAAACAGGCGGCGATCGCTCTGGGACGTTTGGCAACCCTGGAGGGGGCGATCGCGCTCTCTGCGATCCTTCGTTCTCACTGTACCCCTAAACCCTTACAACAGAGTACCATTCAGGGATTGGGACTGATGCTAGATTCAGATTCAGAAGTCGCTCATTTTGCCCTGGAGACTTTGCTAGAACGTTTTCTGAGTGGTCGATATTCGGAAACTATAACCCTAGAGATCGTTAAAGGGGTGGCACAGGTGCAACCGCAAGAACAACGAGAACGAGTCACGAGCGCATTGATTGAGGGCTTAAATTTGGAGTTTTCCCCCAGGGTTAAGGGGGAAATTGCCTTAAGTTTGGGGTATTTAAAATGCGATCGCGAAGCGACTCCAAAGGAGTATCGCGCTCTGGCGAGTTTAATTGAGTTATTAGCTCAAGAGGAGATGACGGTGCGTCTTCATGCGATCGCCGCTCTGAAACCATTTGGCGATCGGGCTTATCAACAACTCCAGTATCTGAGTGAACAAGCCAATGTACCTAGGAAACTGCAAGATGGATTGGCGATCGCTCTACAAGAGTGGTAAAACTTAGCCTATCTTCAACAATTGGTATCTTACTTAACGAACACCACCGTCTTTTAACGCTATAATTGCAACCAGTTATACCATATCTACCGAGAAAATATTATGCTCTGACTTACCATGGATCACCCCAATTCCTCAGACTTAACCGTATCTGAAGCCCCATTAACTCACCCAACCTCTAACCCTCAACTGGTTTCCCCAAAATCTCTCCATCCTCCTTCTGCTAGAGTTGGATTCATTCAGTGGTTCAAAAATCTGCCCATTCGCCAAAAACAACTCATTGGACTGTTTACCTCGGAAATCATCTCCATTGTTGGACTCGTTGGAGTCGGAGCCTATTTAATCATTAAATCTGGACGAAATCAATTAGAAAATCAAGCCAAATCTGAATTAGCCGTTAGCCAAATCAATTACAACATCAAAATCGATCAAATGGGATTTGGCTTTCGCGGCCAATCCGATAATCTAGCCATTATCCAAGCAGCAAAATATCACCGTCAAGATCAACCCATTCCTCCAGAGCTAGAAGCACAAGTTCATCAAATTTTAGAAAACGAACTCAGGGCGCGTAATATTGAATATGCGACTTTAGTCGGAAACAACCTCGAAATTATTGTCAATGGCAATCATAACCGAACGGGTGGATTATTTAATCCAAACAACTTGGTTAAAATTGCTTTAAACACCGGCGAGCAAATCAAAACCAGTGAAATCATCTCTTGGCAAGATTTAGAATCTGAATCTCCCGAACATCTTGCTGCCTTAACTCCTGGAAAACCGGGCTTAATTCGGTATACCATTACCCCCGTAAAAGATCCACAAACTAATAAACCGATTGCCGTCCTGGTTTCTGGCGATTTAGTCAATAAAAAGTTAAAGATTGTCCAATCAACTCTAGAAGCTCTCGATGGAGGCTATAGTGGCATTTATCTTTACGATCCACCAACACAGGAGTTTCACTTAATTACCTCCATTAAAAAAATCGACGATCGTTCCCAAAGTTCTGCCTATGCAGCAGTGTATAACGAATATGTCTTAGATTATCAACTTCCAGATTTTAGCTTACTTCAAAAGGCTATTAATACCCCCAATCAAAACCCGGTTACCCAGCGAATTCAGCTAGGGGAACAGCAATACACTGTTGCCGCCAAAGCCATTCATAATTACCAAGGCCAACCCATTGGTATTTTAGTGCGCGGAACGTCTGAAACCTCCTTAGCAGAGTTAACCCAAGAAAGTCTTCTTTTCCAAGCCATTGTCGCAGCTTTTGCATTAGGTATTGATATTATTTTAGCTATTTTATTAGGCATTACCATCACTCGCCCCATTAAACGATTGCAACAGGTGACTCAATCCTTTTCTCAAGGAAATTTAAGAGCGCGATCTCCGGTCATATCTACGGATGAAATTGGCCATTTAACTGCCAATTTTAATCAGATGGCCGATCGCATCCTCAATGCCTTCCAAGAAATTCAACATCATACCCAATCTCAAGCGGAACTCAACTTAGAACTCTTAGCCGAAATTGAACAGCGTAAAGCCGTTGAAGAAGCCTTACGCAACTCTCAAGAACAGTTAGAGGAAGCCAAACAAGCAGCCGAATCTGCGAATCAGGCCAAAAGTGAATTTTTAGCTAATATGAGCCATGAACTCAGAACCCCGTTAAACGGAATTTTAGGCTATGCCCAAATTTTAGAGCGCAATACTCAATTAACTTGTGAATATGGCAAGGCTATTTCAGTGATTCATCAATGTGGCTCCCATTTATTAACCTTGATTAATGATGTTCTCGATCTTTCAAAAATAGAAGCCCGCAAACTAGAATTGGTGACTCATAATATTGATTTTCCTAACTTTCTGCAAACGATTGTTCATTTGCTGCAAGTTCGGGCCCATAGCCAGAACCTAACATTAACCTATCAATGGGTGAATGAGATTCCTCAAGTTATCTATGCTGATGAAAAGCGCTTACGTCAAGTTTTAATTAATTTGTTGGGAAATGCGATTAAGTTTACGGATGCTGGGGAAGTGACCTTTACTGTTGAAGTTTTAGACTGTGCTGATTTTGCGACTCTGAAATTTGTCATTGCTGATACCGGAATTGGGATGACAGAAGAGCAGATCAAAAAGATATTTTCACCGTTTGAACAGGTTGGTGATCGGGAAAAAAATAGCCAAGGAACGGGTTTAGGATTAGCCATTAGTCAACAAATTATTCGCTTGATGGGCAGTGAAATTACGGTTACCAGTACCTTGGGGGAAGGGAGTCGATTTGAGTTTATTCTAGATTTAGAATATCAAAACGATCGCGGCTTAGAGGCTCCGGTTGCCCTTGGGACTAAAGTTCGGGGATATGAGGGAAAAGGGAAAAAAGTGTTAATCTTAAGTCGTTGTGGGTTTAAGGCTTTTAATTGGGATCGGAGATTATATGATTCGGGAGGGTTAATCCAAGATCTGTTAACCTCTTTGGGTTTTGAGGTGATGATGGGTGAACTCGGAGAAATTGGGCAGTTTTGGGACAGAAAACCGGATTTAATTATTGTAGATGGGTTGGGTGGCGATTCGCTCCGCAACCCCTTCGGGGAACACCCTCAGCACAGCCCTCAAATCCTCGATCGCCTGCGATCGCATCCTCAGTTTCAGGATACTCCTATTTTAACCACTGTTGATCCCTGTCTCATCAACCCTGAAGCCTCCACACTCAATCAGGAAAAAAATGGGGTAATCTGTAAACCCATCCAGTTGGAAGAATTACTGTGTCAATTGGAACGCTTACTGAACTTGACTTGGATCTATGAGGAGGAATATACAGTTGGACTAGAGAAGGGTGAAGCGCAACACTCAAGCTTAGAATTGATGATAGTCGATGCCCATTCCTTAGATCATCTGTGTCACCTGGCTCAACAAGGTAACTTAAAAGGCATTATTCGAGAAGCGGATACCCTAGAAAAACAAGACCGGAGGTTGCAACCTTTAGCCCAACACATTCGTGAACTTGCCCTGAAATTTGAAGAAGAAGAACTGTTAGCTTTGTTAACTCAATTACAAGCTCAAGGGGAGTCTAATCAGAAAATTTCCCCGATTCGGGAATAGGATCGGGCAGAATTGGATCGAGGGTGATTTCTAGCTGGGCATTGCTGACTACTGGGTTATTTCCGGCGATCGCCGCTTCAAATGTCCAGGTTTGCTGATTGACCAGGCATTGGACTAAATTTTGATAGGCGATACTGGTATTTTGAGCATCTAAAACCCTGGTATAACTGGGCAAAATTCTGCCATTCTCATCAATGGTGACGAATAGGGTAATCGTTTGACCAAAGTATTGCCGCGTATCAGACTCTAGGGGACAAGTGGGATTCTCCGAGTCAAAAATCAGGGGGGTGTCTAAGGGTTTGGCTTTTGCCCATTCGTCGGGGATATCGGTTTGTTGTTCGGGGGGAGGGGGTTGGACTCCTAAGAGTTTGGGGGCAAATTGTTCCGGTTTGATGTCCTCAATATTGGGTAATTCTTCTTCTGCAACCGGTGGATCTGGGGGGGAAGGGTTGAGTGGAGAGGCGGAAGGTTGGGGAGTCGGAGAGGGAACAGGCGATCGCACGGGAACCGACTCTAGATCTGGTGATGGAGTCACTACAGGACGAGGAACGACGCTCTGTGTGGGAACTGGAGACTCTTCTGGCGTGGGTTCCGGTTCGGGACTTGGTTCCGGTTCCGGACTTGGTTCCGGTTCAGGACTTGGTTCCGGTTCCGGAGTTGGAGTCGGTTCCGGAGTTGGAGTCGCTTCAGGACTTGGTTCCGGTTCAGGACTTGGTTCCGGTTCAGGACTCGGTTCCGGTTCGGGACTCGGTTCCGGTTCAGGACTTGGTTCCGGTTCGGGACTTGGTTCCGGTTCAGGACTTGGTTCCGGTTCAGGAGTTGGTTCGGGAAACGGAAAGGGGGAAAGGGTGGGAGAAGGAAAAGCTTCCGGAAATGCTTCCCAGGTAGGAATTGCCTCTTCTGGCTCAGGTTGCACTTCTGGCACTACAGGACGTGGAGGAGGTGCAGGAGATGGGGATGGGGGTTCAGGTTCCCTCTGCTCAATGGGGGAAGGAGTCGGTTCCGGTGCTGGGGTTTCCTCTACCGTAACCTCCAACATTTCAATGGGAATAAAAGATGCAGAGTTTACCTCAGTGATCCGCAAACGCAATAGGGGCTGTAAGAACCATAGGGCTAATCCATGGAGTAAGATTGACCCCAAGGCTAAAAAGAACCAAAATTGAGGAGAATGGGGCGATCTGCTCAGATGGGAAGAGCGATCGCGAATAAAAGACATAGCCACCACCTGCAATTAACAATTACCCCTACTTTGTCACTATTCCCAGTCTAGTTGTTGGAGACACTTTTGAAAGGCTGTCTTCACAGAACCTCGACCCGCACTAATTTTAGTACCACCTTTTCCATCTGGAACAATAACTGTATCTTTCCAACATGGCCCTTGTTTTGACCAATCGATATCTTGAGCAATCTGTTTCACCATTTCTTCATCAAAACCGTCATTTTCATTGTATTGACGAATATAGTGCAAGAGAGAGCCTAAAATTTCCAAGCCAACACTAATGCCTAAAATGCAAGACTCACGAAATTTTGCGGCATCCTTCCAATACAGTTGGTCTTTGCCAATGATCTCTCCAGCTAAACGTGCTGTTTTTTGCCACTCTCGGCTTTTGTTTGGAAATTCTGCGGTTTGTGAATAGAAAAGGAAAAAGGAATTTAGACAGTTACTCAGTTCTTGTCCATACTGTTTGACCAAATCCTGTTTGTTCACCTCAGATAACTTGTCATTAGGATAGCCTGTAAATGCACAACTGACCAGCTTGGCTACATAATTAATAGTGTAAATGTAACCGGTCTTAGATCCGGGTGTGGATTTTATCTTTTGTGTTTTTTCATCAAACATATTGACATTTTCAACAACAATTCTAGCAATTGCATCTTTCCCAAAGCCACTATAAGCGACTAAAAGGGATTGAGGAATTGCAAGAGTTTGAGCCATATCACAGAAATCAGTTTGACATTGCTCCAACTCAGCCTCAAGGATTAAGTTAATCGGAAAAGTACAATCTTTAATCAGATCGCGCTCTATTCCATCAGATTCAATTAATTCAACAATTGCCCTTCTGCGATGTTGTCCATCAGTAATCTCTAGTGATGTATTATTCAAAATGACTACAACATACAAATCTCCCCAAATCTTTTGATATTTGATTTTGGATGGATCAACATTAGCAGTAATTGCTCCCAAAATCCACTTGTTTTTTGATTCAGCCCGTTCAATAATATAGTTTTTAATCCTTTTTACATGCTCCTCATTAATGGGACGATTTTTCCCAGAACTGGGATCATTACTATGATGAGTGACACTTCTCCCTCTGAGAAGGGTAGGGATTTCCGCAACATGAGCATTGATTTGAAGCATCAAACGACCTCCATGCTGAGATCCGATGGCCAAATAGGTTTGTCCTGTTCTATACCACTTGACCATAATCGGTTGAATGCTATCAGTGATAGCTTTAGTCAGTTCTTCCGTCACCAAAGAGTCATCGTCTCTCTGATTGTCGTTAGCTTCAGAGAAAGTAGTCGTTTCAGAAACCATAGTGCTTGTATATTGTACGATTCGTGATTGCCATAACCATAGTAACACAATTCCTGAAGAGTGCCACATCTCTTTTTGCAAAATCACACTTGACATCGCGTGTGACGGGCGCTATGTTTATATTGGTTTACCAAGTAAGTAGAAAATCATGAATAACGAATTCAATAGTACGGATGTTGCTATGGCTGCCATGAATCATCCCAAAGGATATGAAATCTTAGCCTTGGTACATGAATTGGTACAAAAAAATACTTTGATGAGTTTTGCTGCTGACGCTTCTCCTTCATTAAAAACGATTGAAGTGACCAATACCTCTGGTTACACCTCGACTCAAAAAGTGTTTGATTCTGCTCAATTGCCTAGAAGCCTGGAACTTCAGCACCAAGGTGTCAACCTTGAGAGTTCAGAGTTACTCGCAGTTGTCGCACAATACCCACAAAGATTAAAAACAGCAATTCATGCTTGGTTAAAATGGGCTTATTGTACAGAGGTTGAATATCCTACTCGATCTTTAATTAAAGCAATTGAGGATAATTGGCATTTATGAGGCTGTGTATCATTGTTTAACTTTTTGAGAGTATCTCTATTTTGTTCAGTTGTGGCAAAATACCCTAGAGTTACAATTTCTGATAGGGTGCGTTATTTAACGCACTCTATTTTTTGGAGAAATTTCAGATGGGAAGATTGATCCAAAATAACAGATATTCCTCCCTAACTCGATAATCCTTGATCGGCGCGATACTCTGGTAAATTCACAGTAACGGTTGTCCCTCGATCGCATTGGGACTCTATTTTAATGCTGCCCTGATGGTTATCAACGATCGCCTTCACTATCGCTAATCCTAACCCCGATCCGGTGGCTACTTTACCTTCAGGATCTCGCGCATCTCGGCTGCGAGCGGGATCGACTCGATAAAAGCGATCGAACAGATAGGGTAAATCCGCTTTAGCAATGCCTATCCCTGTATCTTTGACTTGCAATTGTATCCCAGAACTCTGGGTTAAACTCACCGTAATCGTTCCTCCAGTCGGGGTATATTGCAGAGCATTACTCACTAAATTCGTGCAGAGACGACTTAACTGAGTCCAATCTCCAGCAACGGTAAAGGGATCTCGATCGCAAGCAGAATCGGGAGCATCTAAGTTAAACTCTAAGGTTAACTGGCGCGATCGGGCAATCAGTTGCTGTTCTTCCATCACTTCCATCACTAAAGCATCTAAAGGAATAGGTTGCCATTGCTGCTCTGCCATACCACTATCTTGCCGAGCTAAAAATAACAGATCGTTGACTAATCCTCCCATCCGTCGCGTCAGTCGTTCGACGACTTGTAAATGTTGATGTTGTTGAGGATCTAAACTGGGATCGGCAAGGGCAACTTGAACGTTGGTTTGAATGGTGGCAATGGGGTTTCTTAATTCATGGGATGCATCGGAGGTAAATTGCTTCAGTTTCAGGTAGCTCACTCTCACCGGCTCCATGGCTAAACCCGACAAGAACCAGCCGATCGCCCCTACTGCTAAGATGGTTACACTGACAACTGCTGCCAAATCGACCATTAACTGGCGTGTGGGTTTCGTCACTTCAAACCAAGGATGGCTGACGCGCAGGTATCCTAACACCTCCCGACCCACTTGTACGCGGTCGGTCACTTGTCGCAACAGTACATCGTCCGTATAATTCCAAAGATTCTCCTGGGGCGATCGCTCAATTCGCACCGTTTCCCCCATGCGATTAAAATGGAGAGGCAGATTTAGAGGCGTTTCCCAAGTTGACCATAACAGCTCTCCTGTGGGACTAAACCATTCTAAATCAATGCGATCGTCCTCTGCCGGTTCCACTTGGTCTTGAAAACTCGCTTCTAGGTTAATCTGGAAATGGGGAGATTGATGATTAGCGCTAGACAGAGCCTCAAAAATCAGCGATCGCTCCACCACCTCCACCACATGATTGAGCGTATCATCAATCCGCTCAATTAACGTCGCCCGCACATACCCATAAATCCCCCCAGCAAAACACAGCAGCAGCACCGCAGTCACGGCAGTGTACCACAAAGCTAAACGGCGACGGGTGGTTTGAAACATCAGTTATCATGCCATCTTTCCAATACAATTAACCCACACTTACCCAATTTTGAGTAGAGCGTGGGTTAAAGACAGATATGCAACTATAGCAATCGTTTACATCGAAGACCCAACACCAACGTAGGCTCCATAAAAGAACAAGCCAACGACAACTAATATGCCAGTTCCGGCGACAGTTGCAACAATCCAAAGAGGAATTTTAAAATCCGACATTTGATGTTTCTTCCTAATTTACACAACACAACAATTAACCAGTTCCCCACCCTAAAATGAGTGGGTGGGGAAATCTTCAGAGCAACCCAATTAGTTAAAGAAGTAACTGGAAAATAAGATACCCAAGACAAAAATCAGCAACAAGCCCAGATAGAGGGATGTCCGATTGAGTTCAACAGGTTGCTTATTGGGATTTTGATTACGGGTGGGCATGTTTTTTTCCTATCTCTGAATGAATTGCATTGCTGTGATCGCGCCTAAAAAGAAGACAGAAGGCACAGCTAATGTATGAACAGCCAGCCATCTGACGGTAAAAATGGGATAAGAAACAGGTTGGTTTTGGTTACTGCTTGTCATAATTTTCGATCAGTTTCTGAAAAACTACTTACCAATAAAATCCTCGATTTGTTTTTTGCCTTCATAACGATCCGTTACGATCGGAAGCTCCTGACGTTGGGGAGTAAAATACTCATCCGGACGAGGAGTCCCGAAGGCATCATAGGCCAAACCGGTGCTAACAAACAGCCAACCGGCAATAAACAACATGGGAATAGTGATGCTATGGATTAACCAATAGCGAACACTGGTAATAATATCCCCAAAGGGGCGTTCTCCGGTGGAACCACCTGCCATGAATTTTCCTCCTTTTTAGAACAGGACAATTGAGATCATTAGTTTATATCATACGAAAGATTAGGCCGATTGGGTGGAGTCGTCATATTTTAAAATTACTCCTCCATTGCCAATCACAAATCCGATTTCGGGAGATTCAAAATCAATCTGGTAGAAGTTAGAGGGCACATTTTGCACGGTGCGGTCTTTTTGCCAGGTTTCTCCGCCATCAAAACTGACAATCAGGTTACCACTGCCACCCGATACCCAGATTTCTTCTGGGGTACGATAGGCTAAATCCAGAAAGCCAATACTGCTGGCAAATTCTGGGTTTTGGGTTTCTTGCCAATCTTCAGGGGTTTCTGGCGTTTCGACTTTACTAAACTGGAGAGCGCCTCCCCTAGCGAGTAGCCATAACCGATCGTCGGTGGTGAAGCCCATTTTTTGCAAGCGTTTGGAGTTATTGCGGTTATGCTGAACCCAGGCAGAATCTCCTGGCTCCCAGGTGGAATAGAAGTTGCCATTGGCGGAAACCGTGACATACTTCCCATCAGGCGATCGCGAAATATTGCGATACACCCCAACCGCAGACTCCACTAAACCCTTCCAGGTTTTGCCCCCATCTTCGGTGCGATAAATCGCGCCTAAATCTGTGGTCATTTCGGCTGAGGAAGGCCCTAAAGCCAAAATGGTTTTTGTGGTTCCTGGCAACTTAGCGCTTAGGGGAATACTTGACCAAGAGGCCCCTTCATCGGTGGAATGAAGCAGAATTGAAGGCATTCCCACAATCCATCCTTCACTACCACGGAAACTAACCGAGGTCAACCGAGTCCTCGGATCGATGTCTAAATATTTGGGTTGCCAGGTTTGGCCACCATCGTTGGTTTCTAATAAGGTCGCATTACTGCCGACTAGCCACCCATGGTTGGGATCGCCTGTAAAGCCAATATCTTGAACGGTGTCTTCAGTGGGTAACTGAATCACTTGCCAAGGACTGGACTCTACAGAAGGTAAATAGGCATTTTTACAACTAGCGCACAGCAGAACAACCGCGATTAATGTTACAACTCGTTGCAGAATTTTCACAATTGATTGCATGACTCCGGATTTTACCGCCAGTTAGGGTTTTACTGTAAACCGTAAAGACTCAGAAAAAACAACAATCCCAATCCTAACCCCCCAAAAATCAGGAGATTTTTTTGGCCGGGGGTTAAGGCGTTGACCCCAAATCCATAGCCCACATTTTCGGCAAAGCCGGCTCCTTCACTGGCTGTACCGATGTTCTCAAATTTGCGGCGTTGTGCGCCACAGACGGGACAGCGCCAGCCTTCGGGTAATTCCTCAAAGGGTGTGCCTGGGGGCACTTGGCGTTTTCCATCGCCTTTGCTTGGCTCATAGACATAGCCGCAGGCACGACACTCATAGCGATCGAGTGCCGTCTCTGGAGTTTGCTTAGATGTTTCTGGGGTCTCAGACGATCCGGTACTCATTGCCCTAACAGAACCTTGGGAGTTTTTATAGAAATCTTAAAATTTCTGTGAATTATTATGACATAATGTGCGCCTTTCTTTAAGCATCGAGAAGCATAAGTTCTGTTTTAAGTATATCCACTTAAACTTGGGTGAGGAGTTAGCGATCGCTCCCCCACAGCTCAGAAAGCAGGGAGATTTAGGGGCGATCGTTTCCTGCTGTCCCTCATTACAGCGCAAAGCGCTGTATCAGATCAAGTCCTTAATGATTGATTTCAATTGCCTCATCAATCGCTGCTTTTAAGGCTCGCGGTTGATCTGTGCCAATGCGAAAATAGGACTGAGAATCTAACTCAATCTCCACCGCATCCAACCCCGACACATTAAACATCCATCCCCTAGGAGTCAGGCGAACTCCCCAGCCATAATACCAAGGATTTTTGACCGTCACGGTATTAGTGATTCGGGACAAGGAAAAACTTTTATGAATCAAACCTACCCCGAACGAACATTTGATGCGATCGGCTGTAATCGTCACCGTTAAGGTGCTAAACAAAACCGTAATCACTAAAATTCCGATCAAAAGACTCGCTGCCATCCCCACAAAGCCTTTGGAGAGATAGAAAAAGACCAAAGGCAGAAGAGCAGCTAAGAGAATGAGAATAATTGTCCCAATTTGGGTATGCTTATATAAGACTTGCATACAAAATAGCCCCACTATAATTAAGTATTGAGTAAAAACTCAGGAGTTAATAATTTAGGATCGAGTTGCTGTTCGCGGGGTAAATAAATAGCCACGTCGATACCAATATCCGATAAATAGCGACACATCAAAGGGCCAACCTGTGACCATTCCAGTTTTCCTAGCCCACAACCCAATGCAGGAATAGCTAGAGATTTAATGCCCTGTTGAACGGCATTATGTCTAACCCAATTCAATCCCGCTTCAATATCCTCTATTCTAGAGTTTTGTCGCCAATGTCGTTTCGTGGCAAACAGTAAAAACCATTTGACAGAATTCGGAGTATTTAATGGAGTCTGTAAATCAGCTAATTCTTGATCTACGGAAGCTTCTCGTTTATACAGATAAGGGGTTGTGACAGTTACTTGCGTACTCTTGCAAGCATCCCGATATCGAACAAAAACATCAGGAAACTCTTTCTTTGCCCTAGCAGCTAATCCTTTGCCCATCACTCCTTGTAAATTAACAGTAATGGTGAGCGTTTGCATCTTAGAAAAGAACATATCTCCATCGACAAGAACAATATTGTTAGTAATACGAAACGCTTGCTTCGGTTGAACATGAGACATCATGATTAGCTTATCGATATGTGTTGTATAATTTTAATAGAGTGAGTGATTTTTAATTTGTGGTTCAGCCATAAAAAAGTTCCTGAATATTTATAGTTATTTGATAAAATGAACGATCGCCTTTTAATTAACTTAGGGGTGCTAATGAACAAACCGACGGGAATTAGTACCTATGCTCTGAATATTTTACCCTATCTGACTTCTTTGCATCCAACCCTGTTAAGTGCCCAGAGATTGGAGGGGTATTCCCATTATCCCATTCCAGGGGGACAAACGCCGGAACAGGGGGCTAAGGGACATCTGAAACGGTTACTCTGGACTCAGTTTAGGTTACCTAAGATTTATCGCAAGCTGCAAGGGCGCTTGCTGTTTTCTCCTCTACCGGAAGCGCCGTTATTGCAGGGGTGTCGGTTTGTGGTAATGGTTCATGATCTGATTCCGTTGCGGTTTCCGGAAAGGCGATCGCCGCTTACTCTCTATTCCCGGTATTATCTGCCACAAGTTCTCAAGCAAGCCACTCATATTATCTGTAATTCCCAAGCCACGGCTAATGATATGATGGACTGGTTTTCCATCGAGTCTAAGCAGATTACTCCCATTTTACTCGGCTATAATCAGCATCAATTTCAGCCATTAAATTTACCCACTTCTAACTATTTTCTCTATGTCGGTCGCCATGCAACTTATAAAAATCTGCATCGCGTCATTGAGGCATTTGCGAACTTGTCCCAACGTCAAGACTATCAGTTGTGGTTAGTCGGGCCAAGCGATCGCCGCTACACCCCCCATTTAATCGCTCAAGTTAATGAACTGGGAGTAACCGAGCAAGTCAAATTTATTGATTATGTGTCAGCAAAAGAACTGCCGATACTGATGAATCAGGCGATCGCACTCATTTTCCCTAGTCTCTGGGAAGGTTTTGGTTTACCCGTCCTCGAAGCCATGGCTTGCGGGACTCCCGTTATTACCTCTAACTGCTCCTCCCTTCCCGAAATTACCGCCGATGCCGCTCTTTTGGTCGATCCTTATCAGGTTTCCGAAATCACATCCGCCATGGAAACCCTAGTCAAAGATCCGCAAGCACGAGAAGATCTTCGTCAAGGGAGTCTGAACAGAGCAGCACAGTTTAGTTGGTCTCGCACTGGAGAAGCGACTTGTAAAGTGCTTAAATCTTATCTTTAATGCCTTTGGGGGTTTACAGCGCTTTGCGCTGTAAAGTATGAGTAATGAGTAAGAAAGTCCCTGTGAGTGTTGTCTAAGGGCGGATTGAGGGCGATTCAAATGTTATCTTTACCGATCCCCTCATTCCCCTAGCCTTTATCCTAATTGCCTATTTACAGATCGTTTTAGGGGAATTATGCCCGAAATCCGTTGCTCTGCTCTATTCAGAACAACTCGCGAGGGTGTTAGGGCCACCCAGTTGGGCGATCGCTCGCTTTTTTAATCCCTTCATTTGGATACTCAACCACTCTACCCGCTTTCTGCTCACGTCCGGATGAAGTGGCAAAAACGGGCCATTCTCGCTATCCAGTCATGGCTGATTCCCTGGATGATATTCGGGGAATTATTAACTTTAAACAATTGGCTGGCCCCCTAGCTAAGGGAGATTTATCCCCAGAAACTGCGATCGCCTCCTGGGTACGTCCCGCACGATTTGTACAAGAAAATACTCCCGTATTAGAATTATTGCGACCATGCAGCTGAAGGGACGCAATCCCTAAGATCGCGGGCTAACAACATTCCTTAAAACGGCCCAATAGCATTCTCCATCCTGGTCGAGAAAATCGGGCACACCAATAATCTCCAAATGTTAACGGAACCAACCAAGTGACGGGTAAATGACCCGGAGGAGCTTCAAGATTAAACTGAATTTCATTATGTTTAAGCCAATGGTCATTGGTAAACCAGCCCACTCTCGCGCAAAATTGGCGAAAGTCTTCTTCCACGTCTTCATAAATGTTTAGCGTTGTTGTGAAGCCGAATTTTCCCTGACTGGCACTCATCCATAATCGATCGATTTTCTGCAAACTGCTACAACTAAAATTATTGAGATCGGATTGCGTCAGCAAGGGATCGACTCTGGTGTTAGCTCCAGCAATTGTTAGCATCAAATCTCTGGTCGCATAATCAGCCTGTTTCCATCTTGTCTGTCCTAGAAAATAGGATAACATTTGCCATTTTTGGGTGATGTTATTAGGGTTTTCCATAACGCCCAGGATTGAGTAACTTATCCATTATCTTAACATTGTAGCCCGTCTCAACTAAAATAACGGATAGTTGAGTTGGGTCAGCGATCGCCAGTATTGCCATTACCCATTACCCCTTACCCATTACCCCTTACCTCCTGGGCATGTCAATCAAGTTTAATCATTGTTGAACTGGACGCGATAGCGATGACTATACCCTTTCTGTTAACCTCATTTACCACCTGGAAACCGCATCAGAAAAGTAACTCTTCCGACGATCTCCTGGAGCGCATTGGTCAATATTATCCCCATCCAGAACGGTTATCGTTGCTGAGAAAGCTGCCGGTGCATTCCCAACAGGCGATCGCCAAAACTCTGTTGTCTTTGCACCGCGAGCAACCGGTTTGGGTGCTGTGTTGCGGTATGGCAGAAAAACGCGATAGCCTCAGTATTGAGTCGAATGCGACGCAAGGGGATAAAATCTTAAGACCGGCGATCGACCTAGAACAGCTCATTGCGGGTCTAGATTGGGTGTACATTAGCGATTATGCCGGTCGATTTGTCTGTGAAGACCTGTACTATGGGGTCTTAAACGAGATTAAAACCCTCAATCTCCCCACTCGCGCTCTATTCATCCACGTCCCGATCCTCCATCCAGAGAATGAGCAGACAATTATCAGCACCTTTGTAGAGATTCTCCACCGTCTGGAAAAGCAATGAAACCCTGATACAGCATTATTTTTGGCTGTTTCCCTATTCCCCATTCCCCATTCCCCATTCCCCATTCCCTGCGCGTAGCGCCATAACGTTAGGTCACAGATTGTAAAGTATATCTACAAGACCTTCCCAAATCCTGCCCTCATCAGGTAAGACAAGATCAGATTCAGTGAGGGAAGATTCAGTAATGTCCCGTCGTCGCTCCATACTCGGAATGAGACAATATCGCCAACTTCGTCGTGGAATTGGCCAGTATTACCGCAAGCATCGAGCATTGGTGTTCATCTTGCTCTTTGTGCTGACATTGACAGTGACATTGACAGGATGTAGACTCGGTGGGATGCGATCGGGAAATCAACCCCTCCCTAGCGTCTCTCCCCTCCCCTTAGCCACTCCCCCAGCTTGGATCGAGAGTATTAACCCCACGGAAGAAGCACAACCTCTGAATCAAATTAATGTTATCTTTACCGATCCCCTCATTCCCCTAGAAAGTCTCGACTCTCCCCAACAACGGGATCTGCTGAATAAATTTGAAATTACCCCCAGAATACCGGGAACGTTTCGCTTTTTAACCCCGCGCATGGTGGGATTTCAAGCCGATCGCGCTCTCCCCTTAGCCACCAGGGTACAAGTGACGCTCAAACAAGGGTTACAAGACCTGAATAACCATCAATTAGACCGGGATTTTGCTTGGACGTTTAACACCCCTCCCATTCAGCTCTCCAACCTTCCGGGGATGAGTGTGGATCGGGAGGGAAACCCGGAACCGGTAGATATTAATCCCGAATTGAAGTTTACCTCTAACGTTGCTTTAGACCTGAATTCCTTAGCCGAACATACTCGCTTAGTCTCTGCGGGGAGCGATCGCGACATCCCCCTGAATATTGCCCTTGATGAAAACAGCACAAACCCCACGCCCCAAACCGAATTCGATCCCTCCCAGCAACAGTACGACTATACCATTACCCCCGAAAGAACCCTCGAAAAAAACACCCCCTACAGCCTAGAAATCTCCGCCGGATTAGAACCCGCCAACGGAAACTTAGCCAGCGAAATCCCCTTTTCCAGTCAATTTAAAACCTACAATGCCCTCAACTTTGACGAACTCGAAACAACTGGCAAACCGGGGCAGGGTGGAACCTATGGGCGCTTTGTTCAGGGTAGCCCCCAATTGAGATTTAATAATCCCATTGTTGCTGAGTCTGCTGTTAATGCGATTACGATTAATCCCCCTCCTGCACCAAACGCCCCTCCCCTGGTGCGATTCACCTATGAACCCAACCTAATTCAGCTTAATCCCTGGGCATTAGAGCCAGATACCAATTATACGATTACCATCGGCTCGGAGTTAGAGGATCGATTTGGGCAAACCCTAGAAAATCCAGTTACTCTACAGTACGAGACGGGTAATGTAGCTGCGGATATTTGGGTGCAGCGTGGATTAAATATTTTACCCAACACCGAAGATATTCAGCTTGATATTTCCAGTGTTAACCTCCCCGATGGAGAATATCAAGCCGCATTCCGTCGCCTACAACCCACCGATTTAGTTTATATCGATTCCGCCTATCCTCAAGGGAATGGTAACGATATTTTACCCTCCGAAAATCAATGGCAATCCTATCAAGTTTCCGGTCAACAAAACCAAACGATCATTAATTCAGTCAACTTAAAATCTCAATTAGGCGGAGAATCAGGACTACTTGCCTATGGGGTGAAAGCCAGAACCAACTCCTATGAAGACAACGGGGAACGGCGATGGAATACCCCCACCTTTTATGGATTAGTAGAACTGACCAATCTGGGAGTATTTGCCCAATGGTTTCCAGAGTCGGGTTTAGTGCGTGTCAATCACCTGGATAATGGGCAAGCGGTTGCCGGTGCTACCGTAGAGATTTATCAATCCCAATTAGGAGCAAAATCGAGACCCCAACCTAGAGCTTGTGCCACGGGACAAACCGATGATTTAGGATTACTACAATTAACGGCCCAAAACTTGCGAAGTTGTATGGGAGGAAGTCGGTTTTCTGAAGCTCCAGAATTGCTCGTTATTGCCAGAGAAGGTCAAGATTGGGCATTCACCCGCACTGAGTCTTATAGTGGGGCTTATGGTTATGGCATTTATGCCGATTGGGAAGATACAAAACCTGTTTCTAGGGGTACAATATTTTCCGATCGCCAGCTCTATCAACCCGGAGAGCAAGCCACATTTACTGGTGTAGCCTACTATCTGGAACAGGGAGACCTGAAAACCGATGCACGAGCCAATTATCGGGTGGAAATTCAAGACCCCAAAGGCAATGAAACGGACTTAGGAACGGTTCAAACCAATCAATTTGGGACGTTTTCCGTTGAGTTTCCCTTAGATGAAACTCAGGAAGTCGGAGAATATGTGATTCGCGCTCAAGGTTCTGGCATCACCTTAACCGGTAACTTCCAGGTGGCTGAATTTAATCCGCCCAATTTTAAGGTAGAAGTGGCTCTCAATCAAGAGGTGGCCCAACCCGGAGATGCTATCACCGCGACCACGAGCAGTAACTACTTATTTGGCGCTCCTGTTATTGGTGGCAGCGCAGAATATTATGTCACTCGTCGCCAAACCCAGTTTAATCCCCAGCAATGGCAAGAGTATACTTTTGGCCCCCAATGGTTTTGGCCGGAAGAAGCGCCTGTGGTAGAAACGGAAGTGTTGCAAACTCGGCAAACCCTGGATGATTCGGGTGCTGGAGAGCAACGGTTTAACCTAGATGCCGATTTGCCCTATCCCATGACCTATCAGGTGGATGTGTCGGTTTCCGATGTCTCCAATTTGTCCGTGAGTGACTCCCAAACCCTGACTGTGTTGCCGAGTGCCAATATTATCGGTCTGAAGAGTAACTTTGTGGCGGATGCCGGGCAAGCCTTTCCTGTAGAAGTGGTGGTTACGGATGCACAGGGGAACCCGAAAGCGGGTGAGCGGGTGAGACTGGAGTTACAGAAAATGACCTACTCTAGCGTAACTCGTGTGGTAGAAGGGGGACGGAGCGATCGCACCCAAGTCGAATATGAAACCGTCGGCGAAACTACGGTCAGATCTGGCCAAACCCCCACCACTGGGCAACTTACGCCCCCGGACTCCGGCTCCTATCGCATCCGCGCCAACTTTGCCCGCAGTCAAAATAGCGCCACTGCCACAGACTTGCAAATCTGGGCTACTGGAGGCAGTGGGGTGCGTTGGGGTCGAGGAGATGAAGATAAGCTAGAAATTAAACTGGACAAAGAGACCTATAAACCTGGAGATACGGCAACCGCGCTGATTCAATCTCCCTACGAACAGGGGCAACTCTACTTTGCCATTATCCGCGATAAACCCCTATTCCAAGCCCTGCAACCCGTACAAGGCGGGGCCCCCCAAGTGCAGTTTGAAGTCACGCCAGAGATGCTCCCGAATGCCGCATTCGAGGCGGTTCTAGTGCGTCAGGGACGCTCCCTGAGCGAAGCCGAAGGGAGCAGTGTCGAAGGGGATGTGGATAACTTGGTCAAAATCGGGTTTGCGCCCTTTAAGATTGATTTGAGCGATCGCCTCTTATCCGTCGAAGCTACCCCATCCAATGCCCAACTGCAACCGGGACAATCCCAAACCCTGCAACTGCAACTCAGGGATAACACTGGCTCACCGGTAGCGGGAGAACTGACGGTGATGGTGGTCAACGAAGCCATCTTACAACTGACGGGCTATCGCGCCCCCAACCTGCTCGACACCGTATACGCCGAGCAACCCATTTCCACCCGGTTTAGCGATAACCGTCCCGATGTCGTCTTGCAACCCCAAGCTTCCCCCCTGGCTAAAGGGTGGGGATATGGGGGGGGATTTTCCGCCGGAGCAGCCGACACCCGCACCCGTCGCGACTTCCAACCCCTGGCTTATTACAATGGTTCTGTCCTCACCAATAACCAGGGACAAGCTAGTGTTACATTTACCCTACCCGATGACCTGACCACCTGGCGGGTGATGGTGGTTGCCAAAGATGGTAGTCTGCGCTTTGGCAATGGCGAAACCACGTTTATCACCAGTAAGCCCATCCTCACGAATCCGATTTTACCGCAATTCGTCCGACCGGGCGATCGCCTAAACGCCGGTCTCTCGATCACCAATACCACGGAAACCACCGGTAACTTAGACATCACCGGAACCGTGAGCGGCGGGTTAACCTTCGAGTCTACTAATAACAGTATGGATTCTCGTCAGGTGCGATCGAGTCAAGGAACCATGGGCGAGAGGTTCCCCCTACTTGCCCTGAGCGGAGCCGAAGGGTCAGTCAGTGAACCTGGCACAGCTACGGTAACCTTTGCGACTAATTTCAACGGCCAACCCGTAGATGCATTTGAAGTCCCCTTAGAGATTAAAGCATTAGAAGTGACTGAACAGGTGGTTGAGTCAGGAACCAGCACCAACACCGTCACCCTACCGGTTAATGTTGCGCCTGATACGGCCACCGATACGGGAGGACTAGACATTAACCTCGCCAGTACCTTAATGCCCCAAATTCTCGCACCCGCTCAACAGGTGTTTGCCGAGAACCCCCTACCTTTTGCCGAACCCATGGCAAGTCAACTGCTGATTGCTGCCAGTTTGCAACGTCTGAGTAGTCAATATGGTTCCCTTCGACTCCGCTCAGGGAACGGAGCGGTCACCGAGCGGAGTCGAGGTGTCAATCTGTCCCAAAAAACCAGTGAAGCACTCAATCAACTCTCTAGTCTGCAACGGGAAGATGGCGGGTTTAGTAGCTATCCAGGAGTGCGCCAGTCTAACCCGTATCTTACGCCCTACGTGGCCGAGGCGATCGCAAAAGCCGCCAACGCTGGTTTTGCCCTCGAAGGTATCCAAGTTGACCCACTCAAGCGCTATCTGCGAGACCTCTTAGCCGACCCGGAAAACGAGGATTTCTGTACCTCTTCCCTCTGTAAAAGTACCCTCCGCCTAGAAACCCTGATCGCTCTAGCCGCCTGGGGAGATGTGCGAAATGAGTTCCTCTCGGATATCTACAGCGTCCGCAGCGAATTCGATCCCGTCACGCAGATTAAGTTAGCTCGCTATTTGGCCAATTTCCCCCAATGGAGGACAGAAAGCCAAAGCCTGTTTAATGAAATTCGCGAGTCTATCTATCAAACGGGACGCAGGGCAACGATTAATTTACCAGAGGGCTATCAATGGTTGTCCTCTGCAACCACGGCACAAGCGGAAGCCTTGCGCTTGTTCATTGCCCAAGATGCAACACCGGCAGAAACCGGGCGCTTGTTAACCAGTTTGCTATCCTTGCGTCGTAATGGCACTTGGGGCAGTACCTATAATAATGCCCAAGCGCTGGATGCTTTGGTTGCCTACGCACAAACGGAAAGCACGCCCCCCAATTTTGGCGTAGGGGTGACGTTCGCGGGTCAAAGTTTGGGCAATACCCAGTTTCAAGGTTATGAGAATTCCACCTGGAATTTGAGCGTTCCCATGGCTCAGTTACCCAAGGGAAACAGCGATCTAGTGTTGCAAAAATCTGGCCCTGGAAACCTCCATTATCTCGTCTCCTACGGCTACCGCTTAACGGGCAATCAACCGGGGCGCTTAAATGGTCTGCGGGTGGTGCGTCAAGTGCGCCGAGCGAATGAGGAGGAGGTGCTGCGGACGACAGGACTCTACGATCGCGACCAACCCTTTGAAGTGGAAGCCGGTCAAGTGTTTGACGTAGCATTAGAGATTATCACGGATCATCCCGTGGATCATGTGGTGATTACTGACCCCCTGCCCGCCGGTTTTGAGGCGGTGAATACAGAGTTTCAGACGGCTAATCAAGCGGTGCAAGCGGATGCCGATAGCTGGCAAATCGACTACCAACAGGTGTACAAAGACCGAGTGGTGGCTTACGGCGATCGCCTCACCCCTGGGATCTATGAAGTGCATTATTTGGCGCGATCGGTTACCCCCGGTTCCTATCTCTGGCCGGGTGCAGAAGCGCACCTACAATATGCACCAGAGGAGTTTGGCCGCAATGCTTCGTCTAGGTTACTGGTGGATAATTGAGTGATAGGGCATGTCATTGCGATCGCAGGGAAGCAATCTCCAAAACTACTGAGATGGTTGA
The DNA here is from genome assembly GCF_030068505.1 of Roseofilum capinflatum BLCC-M114. NCBI lineage: Bacteria > Bacillati > Cyanobacteriota > Cyanophyceae > Desertifilales > Desertifilaceae > Roseofilum > Roseofilum capinflatum. The sequence goes on along the minus strand of NZ_JAQOSO010000055.1, from coordinate 28,633 downwards.
GATTGCTTCATTCCACTGCGTTCTATTCACAATGACATACGGTAACTGATTATTCGGATTTGATATGACTATGGCTTCTCAACATCCCAACCAATACCAGGATTGGCTATATCTTGCTAAGGAGCGAGCTAGTGATGCAGACGCGATTTACAAAGCTAGACCTACCTCTATCGGCTGTGTTTATATGGCTGGATATGCGATAGAATGTAGCCTAAAAGCATTACTGCGCGATCGCAATGTGGGATTTCCCAAGCATGGTAATGAGGGACATAACCTCCGGGGTTTATGGGAAGCTGCAAAATTTCGCCTCTCAGATTTGCACGACTCTAAAGGAGCAAAGACATTTTTTATCGAATCCTGGGATACATCCTTACGGTATCAACTCAGTTTGGATAGTAGTATCTCTATTGCAGAATTACTAGATGGAGCCAAACAATTAACCAGACAGATACAGCAGCAACTTCGTCGTCAATCTAGGAGGAAAAGTCGATGAATCACCAAGATCTTAAACAACATATTCTTAATAATATGTCATCGGCTACTTTAGAGGTTCAAGACTTGCGAGTTCAACCCGATCCTTTTATGGGCTGGCGTATTGCTGTCATTTCTCCAGAATTTCAGGGAAAATCACCCGCAGAACGGAAGAATATAGCCTTAAAAGGACTGGAAGACTTGACTATTCAGTGGTTAGATTTGCTTACTCCTGAAGAGCAAGAATGGGCCGGTTCTCTCCCTATTGATTCTACCTTAGAAGACTTACCCCTGTGGCCGGAAGCATTAGCTAAATCCCCCGATCCTGAAGCCATCCTGTTTCCATCCGATCTGGATGATGACCTTGACCTCCCCATTGTAACTACTTTCTATTCTCTCAGAGGTGGAGTGGGGCGATCGACAGCCTTGGCTTATACCGCTCAAATTCTTGCCAGTCGAGGAAGAACTGTACTCTGTGTGGATCTGGATTTAGAAGCACCAGGGTTAGCCGCTCTATGGGGAAAAGAAGATGAAATTGAGGAGGGACAGGGTTTGGTTTCTATTTTATTGAGTTTGGATCGAGGGGAAAATCCTAACATCCAAAATCATATTATTAGAGTATCAGAAACAGAGGAAATTTATTGCCTGCCAGCAGGATTACCAAATGCGAATTATGCTCGTTTGCTCAACTTTATTGATCCAGGTGCATGGTATCGTGAAGACCAGAACCCATTACGGCAATTGATCCAGAATTTAAGCCAGAATCTAACCTTTAAACCCGATGTGATTTTACTCGATGCTAGGACAGGTATTACACCTCTAAATGCCCCCCTGCTATTTGATTTAGCTGACCTGGCTATTATTGTATTTTTCCCCCATCCTCAAACTCTAGTCGGGACAGGTGAACTCGTTCGCGCTTTACTCTCAGCAAAGACAAGACGAACAAAATTATCTTTAACACCAGAACCTCGATTTCTTGTTTCTCCCATACCTGCGAGTCAAGCACCAGAAGTGGTGGAGAGATATCAACATCGAGCCATTGATTGGATTGAAGGATGGCTGTCTATTTTACGGGAAAAGCGATCGAGTACAGAACCGATTAAAGCCCCTGAAATTACCCACTTTATTCCCTATCGTGAAGTTATTGCTACTTCAGACAAAATCTTGCTTAATCGCGATGCATGGCGTGATTTTGAGGCGATCGCGGAATGGCTAGAGCGCTTTCTACCTACAGCCAGCGAAGAGCAGATTCCCAGTAATTTGTCAAGTAGTAAAAACCAAATTTTGCAGGAATTGCGATTCTCAGGAGGAACAGCAGAATCCCAAGATAATTTTCTAGAAACCTTTGTACAAACTGACTTGGTTAACAGGGCACTTCAATCGAATATTTCATTAATTCTAGGTCGAAAAGGAACGGGTAAAACAGCAATTTTTAGACGTTTACTAGAAGACTCAAATTTTAATTCTATTGTTGTTTTATCTCCGAGTCCTCTTAAAGGTAATCGTCCTTGGATAATCAATTCGGAAGGATTTAGTTTTATTAGTCAAATATTAGAAAGGAATGGAAAGAACTGGCGAGATTTTTGGTTGCTACAAATTTGTTTAGCTTGCTGGATTTCCTGGGATGGAGAAGCACCTAAACCGGATACAGCTTTTTTAGAAGTTTTAGGAAGCCATCCAAGGAGCGAATTAGAAGTCGTTCGCTGGTTTGAAAATCTCCTACCTATTTCTCAAATTGGCTTATTATCCAGAGATTGGTTAACCCGTTTCGATGGCGCGGTAAGATCTCCTCTATTCCTACTAATTGATGGATTAGACACGGGCTTTGGTAATACTCAGACGGATCGAGAGAGACGGACTAGGGCGATTGAAGGTTTGCTCTCTTTAGTAACGGATATAGGAGACAGTCTGCAACATTTGAAATTCAAAGTTTTGTTGCGCGAGGATATCTGGAGAAAGCTGAAATTTGATAATCAAAGTCATTTTTACGGGCGTTCAGTGACTTTAGTCTGGAAAGATAAGGCAACGTTCTTTAAGGTTTTGGTTAAACAAGCTTTGAAATCTCAAAGTTTTAAACAAGTGGTAGAATCAGCCGATCAAGGTAGGATTTTGAACAGTTACGATCATTTAAGTGAATTACAAGTCTTTGCCATCTGGAATCTGCTCGTGGGAGAACGGATGAGAGGTGGTAAATCTGCCTTTACTCGAAATTGGGTCTGGAAACGCATCGCTGATGGAAGTGATAATCATAGTCCTCGCGCTCTTTTGCAACTTTTTGCAGAAGCAAAAAACTGGGAACAGAGAGAACAGAAACAGAATCCCTATGAGAAGACGATTATTCGTCCCCGTGCTTTAAGTTCTTCTCTGGAAAAAGTTTCAAAACAAGCCTTAGATGCTTTAATTAATGAAGAGTTTCGGGAGCTTGAAGAATTAGTCGATCGCCTGAAGGAGATTAGTTATTCTCCGTTTAAAGCAACTGATATCACTGGCTTAGAAGATGAGTTGAGCCTAGCGAGGGAAGTCGGGTTGCTGTCCATTTATGAAGGGAGTGAAAATGAGGTGGAACGGTATAAAGTTCCCGATCTTTATCTGTCTGGAATTGGAATGACTCGCAAGGGACAAGCATAATTGTGTGGCGATCGCCTTACCCCTGGGATCTATGATCTGATAGTACAGAAAAATAGGTTTCCTATTACCCATTACCGATTACTCTTGCGATCCAACCATGCTTTCTGAACGCTTTGAAAACGCCCTGATTTGGGCACACCAACTGCACCAAACCCAACTCCGTAAAGGTTCAGGAGTGCCCTATATCGCCCATTTATTGGGTGTTGCCAGCATTGCTCTAGAATACGGTGCAACTGAAGATGAGGCGATCGCCGCCCTTTTACATGATGCCATCGAAGACCAAGGAGGAGAAGCAACCCGCGATCGCATTCGAGAACAATTTGGAGACACAGTAACCGCCATAGTCGAAGGATGTACCGATGCTTACACAACTCCTAAACCCCCTTGGCGAGAACGTAAACAAGCCTATTTAGCGCACTTACCCCAAGCCTCGACTTCTGTTCGTCTCGTCTCTGCTGCGGATAAACTCTATAACGCTCGCTCCATTATCAAAGACTATCGTCAAGTTGGAGAGAGCATCTGGGAGCGATTTAAGGGCGGAAAAGCCGGAACCCTATGGTACTACGGCGCTCTAGTCGAAGCCTTCCAACAGGCTGAAAATACCCCCCTCGTCCAAGAACTCGCCCAAGTCGTCACCGAGATGGAAAACCTAACCCCTTAACCATTGCCTATTCTTCCCGACGGATATTGAAACAACACCATTCTTTCCGTCGCCACAGGGTGGCAACTGTCCAGCCGTGTTGCTCTAAGGTGTCGGCTACGGGTTTGGCCTGATCTAAGAGTACACCACTGATGACTGCCCAGGTGTTGGGTTTAGAGATGGCTTCAAATTTGGGAATGAGGTCAATTACGACTTCAGCGAGGATGTTGCACAAGATACCATCGACGGGGCCGGGAAGGGTTTCGATCAGTTCGTTGATACTTCCTTGGGAGGTCATTAGGCGATCGCCTCCCAAATGGTTGAGTTTACTATTACAGACCGTGGCGCGAACGGCTAGGGGATCGGTATCGACGGCGTAAACCTGACGAGCGCCCAATAAAAGAGCGCCAATTGATAAGATCCCTGAGCCGCAGCCGATGTCAGCTAATACAATCTCTTGGTTCTCTTGGGGGTCGATGCTGAGGCGCATTTCTAGGGACTCTAGGCAGAGTTGGGTGGTGGCATGATCTCCTGTGCCAAAGGCGATCCCTGGATCGAGGTGTAAAAGATGACGTTCAGGCGCTTCAGGAGCGGATAACCAAGCGGGACAGATGAGGAAGCGATCGCCAATGGGTTGGGGTTGCCAATGCTTTTTCCAGGTGACTGACCAATCTTCTTCATCAATTAAATGCCAGTGAACTCCAGGAACCGGCAAGGAAACGGTAATCGCATCTTGGCGAAAAGCAATCGATAAGGCAGCTAAATCGAGGAGTTGGGCTTGTTCTTGGGGCAAGTAGGCTTGAACTAACCGAGAGTTGCCTTTGGCTTCGCTGCTGGTTCCTTGACAGCCAAATAGGTCTAAACGCCAGAAGATCAGGTCTTCTAAGGCTGGATCGCAGAGTATTTGAATTTCCCACCAGTGCTTTGCCAAAATGCCTGAGCCTCCCTTAAGTTTTAGCTGGTCAGATTTATCTTTGACTTTATCAAAAGATGGAATCTGAGGAAATTATCCATCCTTCTGCGTCCATTGTCTTTGGCTCTCGTAAAGAATCAGAGCAGCAGAGATCGCCACATTCAAAGATTCTACTCCCTCCGCAATAGGAATGCTCACCTGGCGATCGGCTAACTCCAACAGGTCTGAGGATAACCCCGCCCCTTCATTGCCCAATAATACCCAAGTTGGTTGTGTCCAATTGATGTCCCAATAGGTTTGGGGTGCATCCGCAGTGGTAGCAATAATTTGCATCTGTTCTTGACGGCATTGAGAAATAAAATCCGGTAAACTCGGTTGCATCGCCATCGGAACCCGAAACCAAGCCCCCGCAGAAGCACGTAGGACTTTGGGATGATCTAAATCCACACTATCTTGGCTGAGGGCGATCGCCTCTAAGCCTACCCCTGCACCGGTGCGAATAATTGTGCCCAAATTCCCTGGATCTTGAACCGTTTCCAGAATTAGCCCTAGTCGGTTCAGTTGTGGCGAAAGAGGTTTACGAGCATCTCGGCGCAGAGTAGCAATTACACCATCGGGATTCACCGTAGTGGCGATGGACTTCAACACCTCATAGCTCACCGGTTGCACCCGTTCACAGCACTCTGGCAGTTTTTCTCCAATCTGGGGATATTTCGCCAACCATTCCGGAGTATAGGCGGCACTCTCTAAACGGGCATTCACCTGACAAGCCGCTTCTACCAAATGGGTTCCTTCCAATAAACATAATTGGGCTTGTTTGCGCCCTTTGGGTTGATGTAACTTTCGCAGTTGTTTCACCCAAGGATTTTGAAGACTGGTTAACATTAGGAATACGAGCATCTGGCTCGCTAGAGAAAGGAAGCGAGCCAGATGCTCGCACTACATTGATGACCTCATTTTAGCTGTGTCACGGCACTACGATACAATGACTCTCAATTTTACAGCGCTTCGCGCTGTATTACTCCGATTGAATTAATCGAGCATAAACGCTATCTTCATCCTGTTTCATCTCCTCATGGGTTCCGCGCTGTACAACCTTACCTTGTTCTAAAACAATAATCTCATCACAATCGCGAATCGTACTCAAACGGTGAGCCACAATCAAACAAGTGCAACCTCGACGACGCAAATTTTGGTCGATAATTTTCTCTGTTTCCGCATCTAAGGCACTGGTGGCTTCATCCATCACTAAAAGTGAAGGATCGTTGACTAAAGCGCGGGCAATTTCTAAACGCTGGCGCTGTCCTCCACTTAAATTTCCAGCTCCTTCCAATAAACTCCCGTCCAGTCCTCCAGGAATGGCTAAAACGGCATCTAAAATTTGGGCATCTTCACAGGCACGAATTAATTGGGAATTGGGAATGGTACTATCCCAAAGGGTGAGATTATCTCGGACTGTACCGCCAAATAAGAAAATATCTTGTTCCACCATGGAGAGAGAATTGGTTAATACTTCTCTGGGAATATCTTCTCTAGGAATACCGTCTAACAGAATTTCTCCTGACCAAGGTTCATAGAGTCCAGCCACTAATTTGGCAACGGTTGATTTGCCCGAACCACTGCCTCCGACTAGGGCAACACGCTGTCCGGGTTGGAGTTTTAAGCTTAAGTCTGCCACTAATGGGGGATTGACTTTTGCATAGCCAAAGGTAAGGTTGCGTAACTCTAAATATCCTTGTAGTTTATAGGAAGTGTTGGCATAAACTTGAAGAGCATTCTGATTTTTGGTCTCTTGGGCGACTTGGGCATCGACTTCATTATCAAGGACATCATCTAAACGGTTAATATCGCCTTCTAATTCTTGTAGGGTAGAGCCAAATTGAACCAGGGTGCTAACGGGTTGTTGAAAGCTGGTCATTAAGCTTTGAAAGGCAATCAACATTCCAATACTGAGTTCGCCACTCATTACCCGAAAACCACCGACTACGAGTAGAAATAAGGTGGTTAAAGAGGTGACGAGGGAAGGAAGTATTCCTAATATTTGATCGGGAACGCCTAATGTTTGTTGGGCGTTGGTGGTTTTGGCGTAATAGCCACTCCAACGGGCGAAAAAGTCTGATTCTAAGGCAGCAGATTTGAGGGTTTCAATACTTTGTAAGGCGGCAATACTGACACCCGCAAGTTTACCTTCATCTTGGGTTAAGCGACTGTGGGTATCTTTGCGTCGCCGGGCTACCCATTGCAAAACGAGGACATTGACGGCGGAAAAGAAGATGCCAATCAGGGTGAGTACCCAGTCATAGGCGAACATGACAGCCGCGTAAAAGACGACAACCATCGCATCAATGACGGTTTTGGCTAACTCACCAGAGAGAACATTGGCGACTTTGGTATTCAGGTTGACGCGATCGCCGATTTCTCCAGCAAACCTTTGTGCGTAAAATCTTTGAGGAAGTCGTAAAACATGCCACAGAAAATTACCGGACATGGTGACCGAAAGTTTAATCTGCAAATGTCTAAGATACCGAAATTGCAGCAGGGAAAGCATCCCTTGCACGATCGCCGTCAGAATCATCCCCAAAATCAGCGGCCGCAGCCATTCCATCCGGTTTTCTACCAGAATATTGTCCACAAAGACCTGACTGAAAACGGCGACGGCTAACCCAGGAATCACGAGCAGCAGACCCGCTACAATACAGTATAGAATCGCGCCTAAAGACCCTTGAAGGCGGTTATACAAGGCAGCAGCCATACTGGGTTTGCGCCCTCCTTTTTTGAAGTCTGGCCCGGGTTCCATGATCAGAACGATTCCCGTATAGGCGCGATCGAATTCTTCAAACGAAATCTTCCTGGGGCCATCCATTGGATCGTTTAAATACACTTGATCCTTGACAAACCCTTCCACCACCAGGAAGTGATTAAAATTCCAAAACACAATGAAGGGAGGCTTCACATCTTTAAGCTTCATGGGATCTTTCTTAAATCCCTTCGCTTGCAGGCCATAAGTTCTAGCGGCTTTCACCACATTGGCCGCATTACTCCCATCACGAGACACTCCGCAAGTAATTCGCAGTTCGGGCAAAGGAACAATCCGGCCATAGTAACTTAAAATAATACCCAAAGAAGCAGCACCACATTCAACCCCTTCCATTTGCAGTAAGGTCGGCGTTTTTACCCGCTTATAGACTTTCTCTTTTGTTTCTTTTTCCGCAGTTGCTTGGGCCATGATTTTTTAGAGAATTGTAATAGTTGAATTTAATTTTTAATTTTTAATTTTTAATTTTTAATTGATATTAATACACTCCTGTCCATTCTCGCAAAATCGGTAAGACGAAGGTAATGGGCGATCGCTCCTCTACCCTCACTCGTGCTGTTGCCGTTGTTCCTGGGCTAACTTCCAATTGTGGCCCTTGAGAAGAAGACCATTGATAACCACTAAAGTTATTTTCATTTTCTTGTAATTCGGCTCGAATTTCGATTACGCCACCACTAGAAATTAATCCCTTCACCACATCGGAATTGCCCACAATGGTGGTAGCTCCTGCTTCAGTGACAGCAAAATCAGAAACCGAGGTAATCGTGCCCACAATACCACCATAACGCTGTTGTTTAACAATATCGGGCGTGATTTGAATGGGCATTCCGGGTTGAATTTTTTTACCATCTCTGAGGGCAAAATAAGTAATGCCGATCATTTTTCCCTCTGCTCCGGTCATATTCATCGATCCTAAGCGAGTTCCCATGGAAACCACTTGCCCGGTTGTGGCGGTTGTTTCCAGAATACATCCAGAGTTAGGGCTGAGAATTTCACTCTTTTCAGCAATTTGTTGTTCAAGTTGAATCATCTCCCGCTCGACTTCCCGAATTTGATTTCTTTTAGTATTCAGTTCCTCAAGGGTTTCTTGCTCTAGGCGCTTTTCTCTGGTGTCTAATTCTTCTAGATCGGCGGTGAGTGTGCCTACTTCATTGAGATTATCTAAATAGCGCTTTTCCGCTTCCGTTTCCTGAACTTCTAAGGCTTTAATTTGGGCTTGTAAATTGCTTACTTGACTGAGATTTTCCACAGATTGTCGTCTAGCATCGGCTTCTTGAACATCGAGATTTTTCAGTTGGGCTTCGAGTTCGGAAATATTTTCTAAGGCTCCGATGTAGGATTGTTGAGCATCTAAGACGGTATCTTCTTCGATCGCCCCTTCTACCACTAATTCTTGGCGCTTGGTGAGCCTTTCTTCTAAAACGGGAGCGAGTTCTCTAGCATTATCGAGGCGCTGTTGCACGCTTTGGCGCTGTTCCTCGATCGCCTCTAACACTTTATCTTTGAGGATGGGGCTGAGGTTTTGCGTATTGGCTAACTGTTCCTGCAAGCTCTCTCGCTGCTCGGCAATGGAGTCTAAACCGCGCTCTTTGAGCAGGGGGGTAACAGCTTGGGTATCGCGAAGGCGCTGTTGAATACTGGCTCTAGAAGCGGCGATCGCCTCTAGCTCTCGGCTATTTTTCTGATTTAAGACCAAAGCAGTTTGGTTATATTGGTCTTCTAATTCTTCCTTTTTCGTTTGTGCTAATGCGAGTTTATTTCGCAGTTCCGAGGGATTAATCGTCGCTAAAAGCGTATTTTTTTCGACACATTCGCCCGGTTCTACATGCAAAGATTCCAGTTGTCCAGAAATAGGAGATTGGAAATCGACAATGCGGCGCGGATCGATGAGAATGCCTTTGCCTTGAACGGTAATGGGGATGCGTCCGAAAACACTCCAGACTAATCCAATAAAGACTAAACTTCCCAACACCGTTAAGGGCAGCCAGTCTTTCGGACTCACCACTTGCATGAGCTGATCGAGCCGTTCTGGAGAAGACAGTTGGTCTAAAGATTCTTGGCGAAAAATGCTCGGTTTGGAATCTTTTTCTTGACTAGGCATAACAATTAACAATTAACAATTAACAATTAACAATTTTTATAGCAATTCTATCTTCTATTGAGTACAGCTTCAAGCCTTAGACCCTAAGCAATACAAGCTTTTGCCTTTTGCCTTTTGCCTTTTGCCTAGCGCGAAGCGCTATGTAATAGATGCACCCCTCATTTATGGTTACTGGGTTAGCGCAGTTGCCGAATCATCCAATCAAAACGGGTTCCGGCGATCGCTGTTCCGTCAATGACATCGAGATCGAGTTCATCTTCGGCTTCAATATCTTCGGATAACAAGTCGCTTGGCTCGCTCTCTAGGGTAGCAAAGCCTCGACGGAAGAGGCGATCGCGCCATCTATTCGAGAGTACAATGGCGATCGCCCGATAAAATCGAGCCGCAAAGCCGCGATCCTGTTCCAGTTTAGCGGCTAGTTTGGCTTGATCGATCGCCAGTATCCAAGATTTTTCCGCCGCTTTTACCGTTGCTGAAGCCATTCCGGTTTCTACAAACGACATTTCCCCCAGGATCTCTCCCTTAAAGGAATTGGCGACTTGTTTCTCGCGGTTCCCTCCATTATCGGAGAGGGAAATATAGATGCCGAGATTTCCTTCGAGCAGAATATACACCGCCGGTACGGGTTTTCCCTGTTCAATCAGGGTGGTTCCGGGGGTCACTTTTTGGGATGTACCATTGGCGATCGCCCAGGAAATGTCGCGATCGGTTAAAATCGAAAACACCAACAGAACCTTGCGTAACGGTTGACTCGCTGCTGTCGCTTCTGTATGAGTTAACAAATTAGACAGTCCCCGCAACTGACCGGAGAGTTTTAAGGCTAACAAATGATAAAATCGAGCCGCAAAATCTCCATCACTGTCCAACTTTCGCGCCAGCTTTTGTTTAGAAATTGATAGAACTTTCGACGGTTCAACCACTTTAATATTAGCCGAAGGGGGATGGTTATCTAAAAAAGACATCTCTCCCATCATTTCTCCCCCATGCATTTGCTTGAGTTCTTGTTCCGCTTGTTTTTCTCCAGAGACCGTAACCGCTAAAGTCCCAGACAGAGACAGATAAATTGATTCAACCGGAGATCCTTGTTGAATCAGAACCGTTCCTGGTTTACAGTCCTCTGAGGTCGATTGGGAAACAATCCAATCAATATCCTGGGATTTGAGGACTTCAAAATAGGGGAATTGGGCGATGGTTTGTTGCATAGTTTTAAGGCAAAAGGCAAAAGGCAAAAGGCAAGAGGTAAAGGGCAAGAGGCAAGAGTTAGAAACTGATTTTACCCTTTTCTTTTGGGAATAGGGATTGTTAGGGATTGAGCTTTTTGATCAGTGCTGCAATCATTCGCGTTTCTTCTTGTAGTAATGACAGGATTGTTTCTATATCTTTGTTCGTACATAGATCTACTCTTTCAGAAAGAATAAGATGGGTTTGGAGTTCATTAATTGAACCTTGTGCAATATTCAGAAATCTTGCATAGTCACCTCTAGAACGTCTTCCATATCCTTCCGCAATATTGGCAGGGATAGATGCAGCAGCTCTTCTAATTTGATCCACCATAACATACCGTTCTTCTCTGGGGAAATTTTGGGTAAGATAATAACATTTTTCTGCAATATCCATTCCTTTTTGCCAAATCATTAAATCTTTAAAATCTTTAATCTCTGACACAGTTCACTCCTCCCTCTTAAACTTTTGCCTCTTGCCTTTTGCCTCTTGCCTTATCATTCCCTCTTGCCTTATGATTCCCTCTTGCCTCTTGCCTTTTGCCTATTGCCTCTTGCCTATTGCCTCTCTACGCCATTTGCCTCGCCATCAATTGGGCAAATAAACCCGGTTGTGATGCCAGTTCGTCAAAGGTTCCTTGCTGCACAACAATACCAGCTTCAATCACGTAGATGCGATTGGCATTGACAATGGTACTCAGACGGTGAGCAATCACAATTCGAGTCACATCTAGACTATCTAAACTTTGGCTGACAATGGCTTGGGTGCGGTTATCTAAGGCACTGGTGGCTTCATCAAAAATGAGGATTTTGGGCTTTAAAACTAAGGAACGGGCAATCAGTAATCGTTGTCTTTGTCCTCCGGAAAGATTACCCCCACCTTCAGAAATTACGGTATGCATTCCCATGGGCATTTTTTCCACATCTTCGGCAAATCCGGCCATTTGTGCGGCTTCCCAAACTTCATCCATGGTGACTAATGCGCCACTGGAAATATTCTCGAAAATGGAACCAGTATTAATGCGTCCGCCTTGCAAAACGACTCCCAATTGTCGGCGGATGGCGGAGATGTCTAAACCGCTTAAATCTTGACCGTCATAATATACGGTTCCGTCTTCTGGAGTTTCAAATCCGAGGAGTAAACGAATGGTGGTTGATTTACCACTTCCGGAAGGGCCAACCAGGGCAATAAATTCTCCAGCTTTGGCTTCGACGGTGACTTCATTGAGAATGAGGGGGCCATCTTCTCGGTAACGGAAGGTCACGCGGTCGAGTTTTACATCGCCGTTGAGTTTTCCAGGATCGGCTTTGGATAAATCGACTTCTGGAATGGCTTGTAAAATGGGTTGGGTTCTCTCCCAGAGAACGGATACTTCTAGGACTTGAATTAGGGTATCGCTGAGGCTAGTGAGACCGGTAATTAAAATGGTAAAGGCGGCATTAAAGGCGAGAAATTTTCCGGTTGAGAGTCCGGCTTGTCCTTGGGCTTGAGCGGTGTTAATTAGTTGAACGGCTACGGCAAAGATAATAATGGAACTGACGGTGGGTAAGATGGTATTAAAGAGGTTTACGGCATCTTCAACACCCTCTGTACTCAGGGTTAACATCAGTTGTTCTCTATATTTTTTTGTCCAGTAGGCAAAACCTCGCTTTTCTGCTCCGGCAATTTTGAGTTTGGAAACGCCGCCAATGAGTTGCACGGTTAATCCAAAGATTTCTCCTTGAATTTGTTGCAGAGGTTGCATTTTTTTGCGGGTGATGTTGCTGACAATTAGGGTGATGATCACGTTGACGATCGCGATCGCCGCCGCCGCTAGGGTGAGGGGTACGCTATACAATAGCATCAAGCCCAGGTTCAGCAAGGAAAACACGCCCGTAAAGAGCGATCGCATCACATTCGCAGTCAGCAGTTGTCGCATCTGATCGAAGGCAGTCGCTCGATCCATTAAATCCCCAGTCGCATACTGGCGAAAGAAAGACATCCGCAGCTTCAGCAGTCGATCCCAGAGGGCGGCTTGGTTGGCAAAGTTGAAAAGGGCTTGGGTTCGCAGAATGGCAAACCCCTGGGCTAACTCGAAAATGGCTTTACCAAAACTAGCCGCTAAGAGAGCAAGTCCAATTTGCCATACTAGGCTGCGGTTGGCATCGGGAATGGCTTGATCCATCAGAATACCGGTGGCTTGGGGAACCACCATTCCCACTAAGGAGGCGAGAATGCCCATCAGCACAATGGTAATTACATCGAGTCCTAAACCTCGCAGGGAAAACCGCAACAGTTCCAGGAAATTCAGATGTTTATCTGGGAACGGTCGATAAAAGGTGTAGGCAACGGGATCGAGTTGGAAAGCGAGGGCGCGAGTGATGGGTGTGCGGGCTTCGGCAATGGGATCGAAGAGGTCGTAGCCGCCCCGTTTTCCCGGTAGCAGGGCAACGGGATGGTTATCCTCTTGAGTATAGGCCAGGAGAGCGCCGCAGTCTTTTTCCCACCAGCGATCGCTCAATAGAACGCGACGAATGCGAATACCGGAAGCGCGGGCGATCGCATCGAGGGGGTTTTTCGTCCGCTCCGTATTTTCTGAGTGTGCAGGAGGGCGAATTTCAAGCCCCATGGAGCGTCCCACTGCCCCCGCAGCCACCAACAGAGGCGTTCCTTCTTGCAGAAATTCCGCTTGTTTGGGTTTGAGGACAGAGACGAGATCGCCAATACTGCTGCGCTGAGTGTTTTGATTCAGCCGTTGGCGCTCTTGAAATTGGGTGAGTTTATCCGCTAGTTCTTCCTGTTCGAGTTGGTCTAAACTGTGGAGAAAGTCTTGATGCAGGTGATCGAGATAGGAAGACAGAACGGCAGTGGATTCCAGGTTTTCAAGCGTTGGAGGCGTAAAGGGAATATTGGTATGGGAAAAAGGGGAGCTGAGGCGAGATCTCCACTGTTCCACATGCATTTGTGCAAAGTCTGCATGATGGCCATTGCCTTGTCCTGGCTCAAGAAAATCGTTCAGACTCCATGATGTTAGTGCTGTTTCTTCTATGGCGATCGCCAGCAGTTGATAAGGAGCATTGCTTAGATCGCCCAACCCAAATAGAGTTTCATTTGCTGTAGCACTAAACAAATAACGACGCGCTCCTTGAGCCACTCCATCCACCACATTGACCGCAAAAACGACCATTGAACCTGACTCAATTAACCAAACTCGATTAGGGTCATTCAACAGAAGCGGTTCATTACCTCGAATCAGGGTTTGAGTAGTTAGGTTTTGATTCATTATCAGTTAAGGCAAAAGGCAAAAGGCAACAGGCAACAGGCAACAGGCAACAGGCAACAGGCAAAAGGGCTGTAAAACTCAACAAGGTTTATATCTAGATATTTATCAAGATACAAACCTTGCATGAGATTTATAGTTGTTCAGGTCAGTGGGTTAGCGACAAAACTACCAAACTCTAGAGACACCTCTCCAAGCCCGACGGGCCCAGCCACCACCGGCTGCTGCTTCCAATTCCGCATCATCTAGCTCTTGATCGTCTGCGGAACTCAAATTATCAATGAAGGACACCAGCTCGCTAGTGGTTAAGTCTCCTTCACCTAAGTCTACCGATCCCTTCAGGAGAGTTAAAACGAGTTGTTCATTACTCTCAGCACTTTCCAGTTTCTGAGACCATTCCGAAGATTCCGCGATTTTTTTAGACAGGGATTCAATTGACATAGCTTCTTAATCTCCATACTATATCTTGAACGTTGGGTCAAACTGTGAAGTTGAATTCAGGGTACAACTACCAAGTTCCTCTACTGGCACGTCTCCAAGACCGACGGGCCCAGCCACCACCGGCTGCTGCTTCCAATTCCGCATCATCTAGCTCTTGATCGTCTGCGGAACTCAAATTATCAATGAAGGATACCAACTCATTAACAGTTAAGTTTCCTTCACCTAAGTCTACCGATCCCTTCAGAAGAGTCAAAATAACTTGGTCGTTTGTCTCACAAGCTTCAAACTTTTGAGACCATTCTGAGGATTCTGAGATTTTTTTAGACAAAGATTCAATGGACATTGAGCAAAAACTCCTTATGTAAGTTGGTTAAGTTCGGTCTAACTTTGCCCGCCATCATAACCAGGTACTTTCTGAATTGACAAGGCTATCTTGTTTTTCTTTATATTTTATTTATACATTTTAAGAAAATATTAAATTTAATGGATTTTGATGAGTCTTGTGGGTTACTGTGGGTAAGTATTTACCATTATTTAGCTTCAAGATTTAGAGCGACTACATAGTTCAAAAAAAACATAAAACCCCGTAATAATAACGAAGACAAAAATGATCCATACCGTTATATTTGAAGACCGGAAAGAGTCTTCTATCCTATGGCACTATGCCATACACAAACAATTGATCTCTGAAGACGGGAATATTCTCCTTCATATCAATCGATATATTAATGACCAGCCTAATTTAGCAGCACTGTATGGTATTTATCCCCACGAGATATCCATCGCTCATTTCCTTGTACCCATGATCCATCGGGGTTTGTTTAAGGAAGTCTATTGGCTTTATCCCAATCAAGAAGTACCGTCTCAATCCCTGTGGGTTTGTACTTATACCTCTCAAAGTGGAGAGATTTTAACCTACAAAACGTTCCACAAAGAAGAAATCGATTCCCAGACTTTCTTGCAATGGCTGATCAAACCGAAATATAAACTCCAAGAATTTCAGACATTAAACCCCAAATCGACCATTTTAGATCAACCCGATCGGCAAGGTGTCGTTTTGGATATTGTCTCCGATTACTTCAGTATCAATTCCAGTCCTGCTCATCCAGAAGACCAGCTTCAGAGAATAGATGAACTGGTTGATTTCTTAAAGCAAAATAGTATCGATCCCAAACTGATTTGTATTCGTCGCTCTCAAATCAGTGGCTTCAGGGGAGAAGAACAATGGCCATGGATTCAAGAACAACTGGTAGAGCGCCTGAGCCAAATTTATCCATTGCAATTTCTCTCCTTAGATGAAATTTGGGAAAATAACCAATTAAGAGAAGAGTACAAGCAAGAGAAGAAAAAAATTGTCAGTTCTATGCAGTTATCCGAATCAAAGCGTCCATCTGGCTCCTCCTCTGGTCGTTCTTCCTCAGCCTCACTCACTGAAGTCAAACTAGACTCTGGTCGGATCAGAGTCTATGATAACCTAATCCCCCACGACTTATTAACAGAGATCTATAACTACTATCAATCTGGCTTGCGTTGGGAGTTTAAAAACTACGGAGATGAAGACGACCTATTTACTTCTTTTTGGGCAACAGAAGAGTTTCCAGACAGTATCGATCAACTCAGACAACTTGTTACCGAACAACTCGACTATAAACCCGATACTCCCAGAACGATCGTCAATGGTCATGTTTTTGCCCTCGGAGATAGTATTCATCGGGATTCAGAAAATTTAGAGAATCCAGGACAAACAGCAGTTTGTTATATCAATCCCATGTGGAGAGCAGATTGGGATGGAGAAACCAAATTTTATAGCCATCGTGATTTGAGTCAGGCCGATCTGATCTATAGTTGTCTCCCTAAACCCGGACGAGTAATTATTTTTGATAATACTATCCCTCATCGGGGTTGCGCTCCCAGTCGTTTATGTAATAAACTGCGAGTTACAGTCGCTTACCAATTTCCGCCTCCTAACGCCAATTAATCAGAGTCAGTTAAAGTTAATTTAAGGATTAATAATGATTCCCGTTTTTACTTTTGAAGAACACAACGAAGCTTTTTTGATCTGGCATTATGCAATCCATAAAAAATTAATCCCAGAATCTGATAATATTTTGTTTCATGTCGATGAGCATTCAGACTTTAATTATCCGAGCTTCAAAAAGCCGCTAGATCAACTGAATACCCGCGATCTATCCGAGGTTTATCAGTTTACTTACAATGAGCTAAACATTGCCAATTTTATTGTACCCGCCCTCTATCAGGGAGTCTTTAAGGAAGAATATTGGCTCAGACATCCCTCGCCTAAATTATCGACAAAAAGGCGTACTTATAAACTGTACTTTCCCAATCCAGAGCATGATATCTTAGTCGCCAAACCCCTGAAGCCTGAAGAAACGGGTCTAAAAAATGTGATTAAGTTATTAGGCGATCCCTCTTGCAAGCTGGCCAAAATTCAACATTTGACGGTGGATGATGAATTCCCAGACGATCAAACTGTAGTTCTAGATATCGACTTAGATTACTTTTCTTGTAATGAGCAAGTCTTTGAAGGTGAAGGCATTCTTGAAATTACGAAAGAGCAGTATGAATCCTTAATCCAAGATCGATATCATTTCTTGAGAATTTTTTATGGCAGCCGTTTTTCCATTCGAGTTGAAGAGAATCGATACTATATTCAATTTCATGATTTTCCGTTCACAGATGACTCTTTTGATAGACAATTGAAAGTCTCAGAGGATGCGATTGTTAATCGGATTGAACAGTTAGTTAACTTTTTGGTATCCCACAACGTTGAGATTCAGATGGTTTGTATCTGTCGATCGCGAATTAGTGGCTATACTCCTGACGATCAATGCCAATTCATTGAAAAGACATTACTGGAAAAACTGGGTGAAACTTATGAGATTAACGCTATGAGTATCGATCAAGTTTTGGCAGAGCAAGGTTTAAATCAATCCAATGTCGTTTTAGTTTAACTCACCATGTCAGAAACCCTAGATAGTGTATCAGTCTTAAAAAACCTGATTAGAAAAAAGCAAGACAATCGCCAAAAGAGTTATGAGCCAGTGCAGGTGATTGAAGCTATTTCAACGGATGAATTTATTGAAACGTATGAAAAACAAAATATTCCGGTGATGATCAAAAACTTTCCGTTGAATTGGAAAGCGTTTGAGAAGTGGGATCGCAATTTCATCACTGAGAAATTTTGCATTAATAACTACAAGAAATATTTAGCTAATTTCCCTCAATTGTCTTTTTCCAATAGAAAGACCAATTATCTGCGTGATATTCCCATAGAAGAAAATCGTTTTTTAGAGGAAGATTATTCAATCCCACCTTTTTTTGCAGACGCTTCATATCAACCTGACAAATATCGATGGATTTTTCTGGGCCCGCCTTCTTCAATGACAGAAGCTCATATCGATGTTGAAGAGTGTCATGCTTGGAATGTGAGTATTTATGGTTCAAAATACTGGTGGTTTTTTCCAGATAAAGATCGCGTCCTGACTGGCATAGCAGAGCCTGGAGATATTGTTTTTACACCAGGAGGCATGTATCATGGTGTGGTTAATTTACAGGAATGTTTATCCGTTACTCACGATTATAAACGATAGCTTCTTTTCCACTAAACTTTTAGAATCAAGCCAGAGTAAGCCGTTATGAAAATTGCTGTAATTGGGGGTGGAACAGCCGGTTTTGTGGCGGCTGCACACCTGAGCAAATATTTCCCGACTTTCGATTTGTACCATATTTACGATCCAAATATCCCCATTATTGGTGTGGGAGAGGGAACAACGGCTATTTTTCGGGATTGGTTACAAGAACTGACGGGTTTAAGCGACTTAGAGTTAGTCGAGCAATGTTTTATGACTCGTAAGTATGGCATTAAGTTTGAGAATTGGGGAACTCAACATCAATCGTTCTTTCATCACTTTTGCCCCCTGCGAGAGGAGTATGCTTATCATCTTTCTTCTGAGGAAATTGTGAAGTTGCTGGATCGGTATGTGTCGGCAACTTCTATTCATAAGAAAGTCATTGCACTGGAGAGTGATGGGATGGTGGCTAAGATTGAGTTTAGCGATCGCACTCACCTAGACGTAGACTTTGCGATCGATGCACGGGGACTCCCGAAAACCCTAGGGGATGAGCATATCAAGGTGAACATTATTCCCACCAATGCGGCTCTCCTGCGCCAATGTCCAGCTATCCCTGGCGGTATTGTTGACCTGAAAATCAATGGTCATCCGTTTGAATACAACTCAGCCACCAGAGCGATCGCCCGTCCCCATGGTTGGATTTTTATGATTCCCCTCACTCACCGCACCTCCTATGGTTATATCTATAACCATTTGATTACCAGTATTGAGGACGTAACCCAGGACTTTGATATTTTTCTAGACAGTGAAGGTGTAACGTCCGTTGCTAAAGAACGCCAGCTCACATTCCCTAACTTTACCTGCCGTTCCTTTTTTGATGGAGCAGTGTTCCGCATTGGCAATACTGCGTCATTTTTGGAACCTCTCGAAGCCACAGCGATCGTCTGGATCTTGGTTTTTATGCGATCGCTATCCGTTTGGCCTCTACGTCAGTTAGTTTTCAAGCACACCAAACCCAAACTTAAGCCTGACAATTTACAACGCTTTAATCAAATTCTCTTCAATCATCTCATGCGAACAGCCCTATTTATCGGTTGGCACTATTCCATGGGATCGAGATTTGAGAGCGAATTTTGGAAATTTGCCCAATCTAACTACCAGACTGAGTTAAAAAAATTTGACCATCCACAATTACTCAATGAATTTGAGCAGTTTTGTCAACTCGGTCAGAATCTCCCCCACCCCTTGACTCAACATCAAGAATTTGTAGCTGCTGCTGCCCAGCAATGCGAAGATCAAGACATAAACTTTAGTATGTTTACCACTTCTGGTTTTGCAGAAATGGGCTATGGAATTGGATATTTTTAGCTAGATCAAGTCCGTTGGATTAGTTATAGTACGTCATTGCGAATGGAGCGTTCATGTCGGCGACAGCCGAAAGCGGAATGAAGCAATCTCGATCCAGATAGCTAATTGCAGCGATTGCTTCCCTGCGGTCGCAATGACAACTATTTAAGGATTTGATATGAATTGAAACTGGGAACTTAAAAAATCTTCCTGAGAATGAGCCACTTCTTCCAAAGTTAACTGACTCAAAGCAATCAATAAACGCGCTTGTCCTGCTGGAGTAGCTAAGGCTTCAGCATGATGGAGATGAAAGCGTTCTAGATTTTCTGCCGCATCCTTAACTAAAGACTGCAACACCTTAAACGCACCTTCAGACAGTTCAGGATCTCCGCGATAATTTTCCAACCGTCCCCCAACTCTATACTCTGGAAAATTCTCCAGCCCCAAAAAGCGTAAAAACCAATCTGCTCGATACTCCCCACCATTTCCAGCAACAATTCCTTGATAATCTGCCATCAGTTCATCCATCAAATTATTTCGCATTGCTCCTAACAACCGACGAGTAAAATAATGGGTGCATTCATGGGCTAAACGAATCTGAAGCGAAACCTGCAACCATTCCAATTCTGTCATCCCCATTTCGGCAGCACTCACCCCACTATATCCCCCAGAACTGAGGACAATAAACCGGTCTTGATACAGATGTTTTTGAGGAGTGAGGCGTTTAAACTCAAGTTTCCACTGCATTTCTGTAACCGGTTGAGTTTGTTTTTCTTCCCATCCTTGACGATAGGCACGAATTCGATCCCAATTATTATATCCTGCAATCATACTGGCTCCCATAGAATCGGGAATCGGTTGGGGTTCATTGCGCTGGGTTAAGGCTTGGATAATCGAGACAAAATCGGGGCGACATCCGACGATTAAAACGGGAATTTTTCCCGCTAAACTTTCATAGAGTTGTAATGCTAAATTCTCTGGCTCTTGCAACACTAATCCCGTTGCTTCTGGCATTTCATGTGTTGCTTTTCCTTTGCGAGTGGCAGCGCGATAATTTTCTGTTTCACTGATACCCGATTGAATGGGAAATTGCCACTGAACGAGTTTAGATTTCAGGGTAGGAAATACGCCATGGTTTTGAGATTCACTCAGATAGGTTTCCCAAGTCTGAATATGCGGTTCGGGTTCTAAGGGAAAGGTAGGAGAGTCCTTGAGTTGACTGGGGTCAAAAATATTTTGATTGTAGGTCAGAAGTTCTTCCACTTCTGAAGGGGTTGCTCCGTAGGATTTGAGGATTTCAGTCCGAAGTTGAATCGACATAAAATTAGAATTTATTTGAAAATATAGCAAACCTAAATGAGTTATGTAATGGCTGCCCCTCATCCCCCTGCCCCCTTCTCCCGCAGGAGAAGGGGGAAAAGTCCCTCTCCCGTGGGAGAGGGATTTAGGGAGAGGGATTTTCCTGCGGACATGAAAGGGAGAGGGCAAAATACTATCAAGACTTCCATTGACTATAGGGATGGCTGGCTAAATAAGAATTAAAATACCGGTAATCTTCGGATACTTCTTCACCCACCCATTCCGGTAATTGAATCTCTTGATTGGCATCGGTGAGTTCAACTTCTGCGAGGATTAAGCCTTGATTGTCTCCGGCAAATTCATCAACTTCCCAAACCATGCCGCCCCAGTTAAAGGTGTAGCGAGTTTTATCGATTTGGGGGCGATCGCACAAATACTCTAGCATTTCCTGGGCATCCTCTAAGGGGATGGGATATTCATACTCTAGGCGACGAATGCCAGAAGACCCAGAGGGTAAGGTTTTCAGGGTTAAGTAGCCCCGATCTCCGGCAATTCGCACGCGCACAGTTGCATGATTTTCAGTGCGAATATAACCTTGGCGATAGTGGATAGCTTTGCCTAATCCTCGCCAACTGTCTCCTTTGACTAGAAATTTGCGTTCAATTTCAATGGCCATAATACTCAGATCGATCCATGGTTATCTATCATATAGCTTTTCTCTTGAGATCCCCCTAAATTACCCTTAATAAGCAGGGTTTTTTTATTCTCAAAATTATACCACAACCCTATTCCCTATTCCCTAGCGCGTTCATGTCCGCGAAGCGGAAAGCGCTATAAGACAGCAGTTTTCGCTGTTATGTGGGACATCTTGATCCCCCTTTCATGTCCGCTTGCGGAAAATCCCCCTTTTTTAAGGGGGGGCAAGGGGGGATCTTTTCTTTTAAAGATTTCCCCGGACTTTGAAAACCCCCTGCTACCCACCCTAGGATTTTATGGGAAGCGTGATTTTAAAAGTAGTGCCTTGACCCACTTCAGAAATAACTTCAAGTTTACCCTCATGTTTTTCAATAATGCGATAGGAAATCGCTAAACCTAACCCTGTTCCTTCACCAATTGGCTTAGTGGTAAAAAACGGATTAAAAATCTTATGGTGAATCTCTTTAGGTATTCCCGGCCCATTATCTTCAATCTTAACCTGAACTCGATTGCGGCTGATTCTATCCGTGATGATCGAGATCTTTTTGGGTTCTACATCACTATTCAAGAGCGCATCAATTGCATTGACAATTAAATTGAGAAAAACTTGATTGATTTGAGCCGGATAACAATTAATTTGGGGCAATTCTCCATACTGTTTAATGATTTCAATTTCTGGTTTTATTTTGCTACTGAGAATAATTAACGTGCTATCTAATCCTTCATGAAGATTAACATCCTTGACTTCTGATTCATCTAAACGCGAGAAATTTCTTAAAGACGAGACAATGGTCTGTATTCGGCGGGTTCCCATACGCATTGAAGCTAAGATTTTGGGAAAATCAGATTGAATATAATCCAAGTCTATTTCCTCGATTTTGTTTTGAATTTCAGGTTTAATATCCACATAAACTTCTTGGTAAAGGAGTAATAAATCTAAAAGGTCATCTATATATTCCTGGGCATGGGTAATATTGCCGTGGATAAAACTCACGGGATTATTAATTTCATGGGCAACTCCGGCAACCATTTCACCCAAACTCGACATTTTTTCGGTTTGAATCAGTTGTGCCTGAGTTTCTTGCAGGGAGTCTAAAGCTTCCTGTAATTTATGGGTTCTTTCTTCAACTCTTTTTTCTAAAAAGTATTGTGCTTCTGATAGTTCATAAATCTGTTTTTTGACCTTGACAATGAGTTGATTAAATGCATTAGCCAAAATTCCAACTTCATCGTTTGTAATCACAGGTGCTTCCAGATTATAATTGGAATCTGCGGTTACTTTTTGGGCTGTTTTGGTCACTAATTCAATAGGACTCGCAATTTTTCGTCCGGTATAAATGGCCAAAATAAATGCCATAGAAGTAGAAATAACTAGACTAATAGAAATAATTAATTTTCGTATTTTTTTTGCCTGTTTTGTTTGTAAGTGTGCGGTTTCTTGTTGCTCTTCGGAAATGTCAAGCAGTTTATCAAGTTGACTGGTTAATTTCTCAAATTGAACATCAATACTTTGAGTTTCATCTTCTAGAACAGAAAGCAAAACTTGTTGTTGAGCCTCTGCTCGGCTTTGCGGTGATAATCGCAGGGGATCGACTTGGGGCCAGATTTCCTGAAAGCGTTTTTCATACCGATCGATCGCTATCTCAGCCTCTTCACAAAATTCATCAATCGATTGGGCGGCACTTCCTGAAAGACTTCCTAATTGATTAAGTTCATTAATTAAACTTTTGATATCATCAATATGTTCTTCAAACTGCTGAATTTCGTAACGAAACCATAGCGCTTGTTCGACTGTGCCAATGAGTTTATAAGGATGGGCGCGAAGTTTAAGAATATAGGTTTCTAAGCTGCGAAGTAGCTCTTCTTGTTGAGTGGCTTGAGTTAAGTTTTTCTGCGCTTGCTCTTCATAATAATCACCGATGAAAAATCCTAGAACTGTTCCAGTAATGGAAATACTGACCACTAGGAAGTTGGCGTAAGCAATTTTTCGGAATATACTGGAAACTTGCCAGTTGGTCAGCCATTTTTTCATGGGTTATTTCTCCATGTTTTCTTGAGTGGTTTCATGAATAATAACGGATTCTTCAGTGGGTGAAAGTAAATCTTCTTGACCGATCGCCTGATATCCTTCCCGAATCAGGTCGTAATCTTCGTCTTGAGCAGCAACCATTCGCGATTGTGCATATTTTTGGTTCGCTGGAGAGGCGATAATCGCGTCAATTAACCTCCTTTCATTTTCAACAATCCTAGCTTGCAATGCGGTGATACACTTGGCATCCAGAGATGGATTAGCAACAATCAGATCGTTGGGTAACGGGTCTCCCTCGGAAATTAGGGTAAAATCTGAGGCTTGAAGATTGTATTTTCCTAGGGCACGCTGATAGTGAGGGTTGCCATCTGACCAAGCGTCGAGTTGACCTTCCTTGAGGACGACTAATCCGCGATCGCTGCCAATAATTTCGACCTTAAAATCCTCATTGGGTTTTAACCCCATCCCGGCTAATATTTTCAGAGCGCCTAAGTGACTCGCTGTCGATCCCTCTTCCCGAATCCCTAGGGTTTTACCTTTGAGCTGTTCTAAGGTTTCAATACCACTGTTAGCATTAGACACAATCACCGTATGATAGCCAGAACGGGTAATCCCGACTAAGGGAATTGCATCAGCATTGGCTTTTAAGAGGACATATTCAGAGGGGCCAGCTAGGGCGAGATCGATGCGCTCAAAGAGGAGTGCAGGAACGGCGGTGACGCGATCGTTCATGGGAAAGAGGTCAATGGGAATCCCTAAGATTTCTCCCAGAGCGGTTTGAAATGCGCCAAACTCGTTTTTGAGGCGCTCTTCTCCCACAATATCGGTAACTGCTAAGGTCATTCGCGGTGGACAAGCGGCGATCGCTTCCCTAGAATTGGAGTTAGACCCCATCTCCTGAGAACCACAGGCCATTAACAGCAGCAAAGGTAAAAAAAGTAGGTTCTTCAGTTTCATCACTTACGCTAATCCAGTAATTTGCCCTAATTTCATGTTGTCAAAATAACGCTTTTTAAAGGTTTTTAATCGACAATAACACGGTTCTAAACCTTCTAAAAATACTATAGGAATCACCTTGAGATTTCTCTGCTTTATGAGAGAAAAAAGCCTATGGCAACAGGATTCTAGCGCAAAACTGAAAGAGAATAACGATTAACTTTCTTTAATTTTATTAATTTTTAATGGCTGAAAAAGTCGCTCTAGGTCAAGATTAGATGCTGCTTGAGTCAGTTTTTTGACATCCCTGGGGTTCTCTAAATAGGGGAGTGTGCCCAGAATTGGCATTTGCGTCAGGGACTCGATCAGGTCAATGGGGGCCCAGTGTTCCTGCTCCGTGGGGGTGCAGGGATGGGTGCAGTTGAGTACCAGTCCGATCAGAGGGACGCGATATTGACGAGCGAGGGCAACATTAGCGACGGTTTGGGCGATCGCCCCCAACTTAACCGGAACCACCAACACCGTCGGCAGCTTCCAATCCCTAGCCAAATCCGCAATCACCAACTCATGGGTAATGGGCGAACCCAACCCCCCCAAACCTTCCACCAGCACCCGCTCTTTGCTCTTCTGAAGGCTAGTAAACGCCTGCCATATAGGGGCAAGGTCAATGGTTCTATTCTCCACTTCTGCGGCGATCGGAGGGGCTACAGGAGTTTGCAGATAGAGAGGAGTAATCGATTCTGGAGACTGGTCGAGGGTGAATAAATCGAGATAAAGTTCCAGATCTCCCACCCCAGATTGAATCGGTTTCATCACCCCCAGAGACTGGTTTGGATAATAGGTTTGCCAATAAGCAATCAGGGCTGTCGTTAAGACACTTTTGCCCGTTTCCGTATCCGTTCCGGTAATCAGTAGACTTTTCATGAGTTAGAGGTTAATTGAAAGTTAGGGATTCTACAGAAATAAACATCTTCCTTATCTATATATGATTGACTTTTGAAGCATGATATATTATCATACCATTAATTACATCTAACACTTTTTTCTCTAATGTTGTTAGAATTCAACCCCCTCAAAATCCAAGCTGGGCAGCAAATCTTGCTAGACAATGTGAGCTGGCAGCAATTAGACAACTTTTTAACTGAATTTGGCGAACATCCTGCTGTCAGGCTGTCTTATAGTCATGGGTTATTAGAAATAATGGTTCCTCTCCCAGAACATGAAAAAGCCAAAGAAATCATTGGCGATATGGTCAAAATCCTACTGAACGAACAGGGGAGAAATTATGAATCGTTAGGGTCAACTACCTTAAAAAATGCCCAAATGACTCAAGCAGTTGAACCGGATGCCTGTTTTTATATTCAAAATCAAGCAGCAATTATTGGCAAAGAGCGACTCGATTTGACCCTTGACCCCCCTCCTGATTTAGCCATAGAAATCGATCTGACTTCTCGAACTCGCTTAGAACATTATCAACGTTTAGGGGTACTAGAACTCTGGCGCTATTCCTCCAATGGATTAGAAATTCATCTCTTACAAGGTGGACAGTATATTACCTCAGAGCAAAGTCCCACATTTCCCAACATTCCCATTATTAAATGGGTAAATCAATCTGTCGAGGAAAGTAAAGTATCGGGGAGTAGTCAAGCCCTGCAAATGTTTAGGAATTGGGTCAAGACATTAGAATTCTAACTTCGGCTTTTGCTTTCAATTGGCGAAACCTCTGTCGTGCAGGAGAAGGATTTTGTTGTTGCGCTTCTCGTTGTTGACGACAAAACTCTAGCCAATCTGCCAAGTAAGCACTCACCTCTTCTTTGTGGTGTAAATAGTAAAGAATAGTGGCATAAATCTCTTCTAGGGTAATGGTTTCAAATTGTTGGGCAATTTCTTCGGCAGTTTTGGCACGATAAATATACTCGTAAAGAACACTTTCAATGCCGATACGACTGCCCTTGATTCGGATATCATCAGGGGCAAGAAAGTTGAAGTAGTCCCGAATTTGCATAGTTAATCAAGCTGTTTTTCAAATTATATCAAATCCGGATAATTAACTAAAGTATCTGGGTAAGGTGGGCAGGGTAGGGTTGTAGACTTTGAATAATGCCGCTTATTCCCTGCCCACCCTACGAATATTAACTATAGTGTGAAAAATGGTTTTCCCATTACCCATTACCTATTACCCATTACCGCGCGAAGCGCTGTATCACCCAATCCCCAAGCGCCCAGCTAAACTGGGGGTTAAGGGCATGAGGGTGGCAATCATTAAAAATAGAGCTAAAAGAGCCAGAGCAGCGCGAGCATCATTAGGTTCTGTAATTTCATTAGAACTCGGTCGTTCTAGATCCCGTTGGAGGACTAAAATAACGATCGCCCAATACAATGCCAAAGGAGTCACAAATGAGGCAAACCCCAACACAATCAAAGTCGCAACCGTAGTAATTCCAGCAATTCTGCGTCCGTAAATCGCTTGTACCATGCGCCCCCCATCCAATTGACCCGCAGGCATCAGATTAATGGCACTGAGAACTAAACCTAACCATCCCATCAGGGTTAAGGGATGCACATCCACCAGGGAATTTTGCAACACATCCCCTAAAACTGCCCGCGCTAAAGTTCCTACCAAAACTGAGCCTTGGAAAAATTGGGAGGGAATTTGAAACAGACTACCGGGATGGGATAAGGATAAGCCCAAAATTAACAGAAATAGGGATAACAAACCCCCTGCTGCTGGCCCGGCCAAGGCAATATCAAACAGGACGCTGCGGTTGGGTAAGATAGACTCAAACCGGGTAATTGCGCCAAAGGAACCGACTTGCCAGGTGGGAAGGAAAAAGGGGAAACTGAGGCGAACTTGGTATTTTTGCGCCATCCAGCGATGGCCCAACTCATGGACTAATAATATCACCCACAGGCCGAGGGCGATCGGCATCGCTTCCGGCCACCTTGTCCATTCACTAAACCAGTCAAAGCCTTGGAAAATTCCCCCCGCTTCTAAACTGGTGGCAATGGTGGCAACGCCTAAACCTGCGGCTAAAGCCTTTTGACCCAGGGTGAGGGGTTTGGGGTCTTGGCTTTGGGGTAGTACGATCGCCACTGGCTTATTATCCGGCCCTATCACTAAGAATAACCGATAGCGATCGCCAACCCGCTCCCTTAACCGCTCCGCAAGTTTCTCATAGGACTTATCCGGGTCACCCCGTAAATTGCCCTTAAAAATCGCTCCTTCCTGATACGGCAGGGTTTCCGTCAAAAAATAGGTATCGATGCCAAAAATTTCCTTAATCTTATTCAACTCCTCTGTGGGGATACCCATAGGTTCTGAAGAGACTAATGAAGGCGTTTCTCCCGTCTGACCCGCAAACTCTTGGTCACTGAGCGGAGCCGAAGTGTTTTCTTCCCGTTGTTTCAACCGTTCAGCCACCTGTTGACGCAACAGCTCATCTTGTCCCGATACTCGCAACTGCCTACCCAAGAAAATATAAATTGCCGTTGAACCTAGCAGCAAAAACAAAATTCCCGCCAGGTTAAGATAAATTCCCAGGGAAAACAGCCCAAAAAACAACAACCAGGGAACCATCAGCACCACGGACTGCAACCAAGCCAGGATTCCCAACTTACCATAGGGGCGAGCGCGTTGAAAGCCCCAAAACAAGATGCCCAGGGCAATCAGTAAGATCAAGAACGTGAGGGAATTGTTGGATATGGCAGACATCATAGAGGAATTGCAGATGAAACAGAATGCAATACCTTGGCCCAGAGAGACAAGGCATAGCTGAAGGTAATTATACCAGTGGACAGGGGCGTGTTGATAGTTGACCGTAAACTTATCATCAAGACTTACGCATTACATCTATCTGTAGTAGATTGTTTCAGCTAATTTGGTGCTTTAGGAATGCGTAGCGTAGTGTGTCCGCAGGACAAACGTCTCGCTCGCTAGAGAAACCAGCGAGCAAGATGCTCGCACTCCTCATAGCTATCCCAATTGTAATCGACCAAAAATTTCATTATTTTTTCGAGGAATGTTTAGCTTTTTGCTCCTCAAGTTTTTTCCATAAATGTTCTTTTCCAGGTGCGGGAGAATGAGCAGATATTCGCGCAAAATGCTCTCGATTTCGCTCTTGCCAGTATTGACGAATTTCTTCTCTAGTTTTCAGCACTTCCTGATACTCTGCTTCGACTTCATCCCTATAACCCACATTCCGCACGACAAAATGTAGTACAAATACTCAAGCAAGAGCAGTGAG